>JBJXDS010000266.1:0-5212 GCA_046154525.1 Bacteroidia bacterium | reverse complement strand
CTTTCGCAAAATAAATAGCCTTGGCATTACCTAAATCAACTTTATAAAATGATTCTGCGGGATTAGTGTTAATTGTTTTTACCATTTGCCCATGTATATCAAATATTTCGATAGATACATCGGCCGTGGGATTTTCAATATCAATTACAAATTGACCATTATTAGGATTGGGGTAAAGTTTAAAACCTTGATTTGAAGCTGAAGAAATACTAGCGGTTAAATCTTTGCAAGTTTTGGAACTACATCCTACCAAATCGGTAGCAATCAGGCAAACTTTCTTTTGGTCAGGTTCAAGTTGGTTATAAGTGTAGGTGGTTATTGTATTTGTAATACTATCAGTGGTTCCAAATACCCATTTATAACTTACAAAACCGGTTTTACTGGCTGTGAGATTAATTTTTGAACCAATTTTGGTAAAGCTGAAATCACAGGTCGGGTTTTTATTAATAGTTATGGCCTGACTAATAGAATCTGAGCAGCCTTCTGCTATAGCAACCAAAGTTACATTATAGGTGGTAGTGCTCGTAATTTGATACTTATGCTTTGGTGTTTTAATTTGTGATTTATTGCCGTCTCCAAATTTCCATGTAAAGCCTGTAGCATCTTCTGATTGGTTGATAAAAACCGCACTATCACTTTCACACACATCACTGGTTATAAAAATAGCTTTGGCTTGGGGTTTAATTTCTATTTTTTTAGAAAGGGTATCACGGCAGCCGTTGTTCGAAATTAAGGTTAAAGTGGAAGTGGCCAAACCTACTTTGGCAAATTTATGCGAAGGATTTTCAAGATTTGAGGTAATTTCTTTGTTAAAATCCCAATAAAAAACAGTTAACACTGGTGCATTGGGTTTTGAACCTGTAAACATAAATTTAGTGGCTGTTCTTGAGCATGCCACATTATTAGTAAAATTAACTCTGGGGCTGGTTTTTATTTTTATAATTTTTTTAACCGTATCGTATGGGAGACTGCAATTGTCTTTTAAAACGAGTTGCAGTGTTTTGTTCTCATCCTTATTTGAAAAATGTTCTTCGGTTTTAAAAACCAAATTGGCGGAAGAAGAAATTAATTTGCCACCCAATACCCAGCTAAAATTATAGGTAGCACTATCTCCTCCTTTGCCACTGGCTATAAGGTTTAAAAGTTGACCATAGCAAACAGACGTATCCCTCAGGTTGGTTATGGCCCTCAAAATAGGTTTTAGGGATATGTTTAAATCGGAGGTATCGCCCATGGATGTGCACCCGTCGTTCACTATCAACCTAATTTTTACGGAACTGGTAGATACATACACGAATGAATCACTGGTTGATAAGACACTATTATTATTTAGGTTTATCCATAAATAGCGCAAATATTTAGTAACTCCACCAGAAACAAAAGCTTTATATTTTACTTTTTGACCGGGACAAAGAGTGGTATCTCTTAGCATGTTGGTAATGTTCACTTTTTTTCGACGACCTATGGTAACAAAGGCGGTATCGGACTTGGAGGTACACCCATCATTAAGAATTATACCAGCTTTTTCAGGCGTGGTAGTCGTAGTGGAAGGGCGGTAAAGGATGGTATCGGCTAATTTTCCTTTTCCTTTACCAAGTGAAAGCCATTGATTTCCTGGAGGAGTAGCAAGCCACTGCCAATAATATGTGGAATCGCCTCCGGTAAAATGTGCCGCAATTTTAAAAGGTGTATTATCGCACAAAAGAGTATCTGTAAATTTTAAAATTGTTTTTGGAAGTTTGCGAACAAGTACTTTTTTAAAAGCAGTATCTGGCAGGCCACATCCAAAGCTGTCGCTTATTATTATTTGGTAAATGGTGTCACGGGTTGGCCATACCAAGGGCTGTCTCTTGGATACATCATCGATATTGTATTTTGGACTCCAGCCCCATTTGGTTCCGCCATAAGTGCTTAGCTTAAGTGTATCGCCCAAACAAATTGTTTCTGGAGGTCCGGGATTAGCCTTGTCACGTGAGTATATAAGCAAATTTAGTGTGTCGTAACGGTAAAAACTTTGCAGCGCTGGAAAAGTACTTCTTACCCTAATATTGTATTTGCCTGATGTTGCTACTTTTAATAGAGGTAATTTGCCTAATACCGTTCCAGCCGCGTTACTTTTTATCCGTCCCAATTCCATAGCACCGGTTTCAAAATTTCCGTTTTCATCACTTAATTCGGCTATAAAATAATTGGAGGTATCAAATTCCCCAAATTTCGTAAAGGGTATTTCAATGGTATCTCCGGCACAGTATGGGCCTTTTTTGATATTTCCCCGGGTTATGGAATTATCCATAATCTTGGTAAGCCAGCCATCAGTTTCTCCTTTTGAGCTATCGGTATAGGCCCCAAAGGTTATTTTTTTTTCAAAATAACCGCCAGCAAAAACATAACGACCTGCAATGGCATCCAACCCAAACATTTCACCATTGGTTCCTCCGTTTGCTGCCCAAAGTACATTGCCCAAATAATCCATTTTAAAAAGGAATACATCGTTACTACCTGATGGGCTAACTAAACTTCCACCCATTTCTATTTTAGTTTTTAAAATACCTCCAAAATAAATATAGCCTTCGTTAGAAGCCGCAATTACAGGCCCACCAGTTAATTTTGATTTATCAATTACTTTAGGTTGGTAATACCATCGCAGTTTTAATGAAGGAGTATAAGAGGCTACAGTAAGTTCGCCATTAGGTGAATATATTTTTTTGCCATCCAGATAAAAAGAGTCCAAATCATTGCCTGACATATATAAAAATTCGCCATCCGTTGTAAGGCATGAAAAACCCGAATATTTTTTATTTTGTAGCAATACAGCTTGCTTGTAATTACCAACAGAGTCGGTTTTCACTATAAACCCACCTTTGTTTAAATAACCCGTACCTCCTAAATTAACATCGGTAGAACTTATACCAGTAATAAAAAAACTGCCTTTTAGGTACTGAATGCCTGTAAGCTGCACATAATCAGTAAAGCTTGAGCTTTTGTATAAATTATTGCACCAGGATACATTACCTGTTGATTGGTTTATTTCGCCATAAACAAAATTGGTGTAGCTAAAATTGAATGTTCTGGACCCAATAGTAGTAGCCCCGGTAGAGGCTCGGCATGTAAATAATAAACGGCCTTGCGAATAAAATAAATCATGTGGGTTTGCCGAATACCCCGTTTGTGTGAGCCAAATACGGTTAAGGTCGGTATCGTATTTTGCAAAAACTAAATTTCCTTTGGTACCCGACATAGTAATTCCGTCAAAAACTCCCGAGCCACCAATTTGACCTGCGATATAAAAGTTGCCTTTTTCATCTCGGCACATGTTATTTAAATCTTTACCCTGACTTAATAATCGAACTTTTAAGACTTTTCCACCACTATCTAGCCTTACCAAAAAGTTAGCCGATTGAAAGGCAGGATTTTTTATATATTGATATGAGCCTAAATTAAGCGTATCGGCCTTGGAGCCATTGGTTACATAAGCAAAAAGAAAGGAGCAGCCTCCATTGGCTTCAGCACTTACTCTTTGTATTCGGTCGAAACCTGATTTTGTTCCAAAGGTTTTAAGTAATTTAAAATTTTGGGCATACCCAAATCTTGCACAGAGCAATAAAATAGAAAAAACCAGATAGAGAGCTATTTTTTTCAAAAAAAATTAATACGAAGTTAATATTTTAGGCAAAGTTGCCTACACAATTTATAGACTGTAAAAAACCAAAACGTTTCAATTTTTTAAATTTAAGATTTTACTCCTCTTACAATCTTCTCCAATTCATCCCATTCTTCGGGTTTTATCATATCCAAAAAATTAAATTCTCCGGCTCCTTTTAACCATTCTCCACCATCAATTATAAGTTCTTCGCCGGTCATAAAAGCTGAATATTCAGACATGATGTATGACGCCAAATTGGCCAATTCTTCATGGTTGCCTACCCGGCCAAGAGGTATTTTTTTTGTAAAATCAAACCGTTTGGAAATGGCTTCCGGAAACAATCTGTCCCAGGCTCCTTTTGTAGGAAACGGCCCTGGTGAAATGGTATTGAATCTTATATTATACTTGGCCCATTCTACAGCCAGCGATCGGGTAATGGCTAATATTCCGGCTTTGGCAGCAGCTGATGGAACCACATACCCTGAACCTGTGGAGGCATATGTGGTTGTAATGCTCAATACATTTCCTTTTATTTTTTCTTTTATCCAGTAATTACCTAAAGCTAAAATACAATTTTTCGAACCTTTTAATACAATATCTAAAACAATGTCAAAGGCCCTGTGAGAAAGTCTTTCAGTTGGTGAAATAAAATTTCCGGCGGCATTATTTACCAAACCGGTGGCTTTGCCAAATGTGGTTAAAACAGTTTTTAAAGCGTCCTCTATTTCATCATAATTTCTTACATCGCAACCCACTGCCAATACTTCATTTCCTGTGGCGGCAGTAATTTCGGCAGCAGTTTTTTGCACCACTTCCAATCTACGGCCCCAAATACTTACACTGGCCCCTAACAATGAAAAGCCCTCGGCCATGCTTCGGCCAAGGCCTGTACCTCCTCCTGTTATTATTATTACTTCATTTTTCAATGCCCCTTCGCGGAGCATTAGATGTTCTTTTTCTATCATGGATGGCTGTTTAGATTAATTTTTATGATGGTGTGATTTTTTTGAATTTTAATTTTTGATTCTTCTTGATTGCCATGAACAGTGGTTTACTACTTAGGATATATTTAAAGTATGGTGATTCAAAAATTATTGTTTTTTTAAAAAGCACTATAACCACCGTTTTCTTTTAAAATATATGCTGGTAATAATTACCGTAAGCAACATTAAAACTATGGCAAAAGGGTAGCCATAATCCCATTTTAGTTCAGGTATAAATTTAAAATTCATGCCGTAAATACTTGCTATAAGCATAGGTGGCATAAAAAATAAACTAACTATGGTAAATAGTTTTATACTATTGTTTTGCTCATAAGTAATTAAATTATTTAAGGTACTGTCAATATAATCCAATCGGTCAAAGTTAAACCGGATGTAGTCGGTAACAGATTCTAAATCCTTCACCGAAATATCCAATTCATGGTCAATTTTATCATTTATATAGGTTGATTTTTTAACAATACTGATCAGCAATTTTTTATCAATGCAATTTTGCATCATCATCATCAGGTTTTCTCGCAAGGCATTGAGTTTTAAAATTAATAGCTTGTTGGTGTGTTTTTCAGTA
>JBJXDS010000265.1:0-4993 GCA_046154525.1 Bacteroidia bacterium | reverse complement strand
CGGATTATATGTTGCTAATTCAACCATTGATTTTACTTACGGAACATTATTACAAACCCATACCGTTATTGGTCATCTCCGGTATGATGCAACGAATCAATCGGTTATTCTAAAAGAAATTGAATATGGAGATACAGCCAAACCAATATCAGGCCTTATCCACACCAATGAGGATAGGTATGTTGGATATTATTTAGATCCAAACAATTTTATAAGGGATTCCATTTCCCAGATAAGAATCTTTAAGATCACGTTGTTACATCTGGATAATAAATTTAATACCATAGATGAAAGAAGACTTACCGTAGGGTCTATCAATTATGATATTTTTGGATTTAGAGATGGTGATTATACCAATAACTTATTAAAAACTTTAAACAATGGCCATTTTATTATCAGCACTGCCGAAGGAAATTTGTGGTCGAAAAACTACCTGATATGTTTTGATGAAAACCTGAATACAAAATGGAAAATTAAAATTGAAAATACAAATAGCCTAAAAGATGACTATTATTTAAAAGATATAATGGTAACCAAGGATGCCATTTATGTATTACAAAATAAAATTAATTACGATGGCACCTTCGACCATTACCGGATTAAAAAATATGATTATGATGGGAACCTTCTAAACACCTCGGCCAGTTCTGTTTCGGGTGCCGAGGCCCGGCAAATAATTTCATCTCCTTCAGGATATTTGGTAGTAGGTGCACAGTATAATGCCTTAACCGATTCAAAAATATTTTTTTCAAGCTTTGATATTAATAATAACCACGTAGCCACTAAATTATTAAATTCAATGTACGACAGTTATGGAACCCAAACCTTTATACAAACTAATATTTTGGAATGTAACAATGCCTGGTACTTTATGTCGGGTTCTCAATTAGTAAAAGTGAATAAAATAATGGAAACAGAATGGGTAAAACCCATAGCAATGCCTGGGTATCAGGCAAAGGAAGGATTTTTGGTAAATGCCGGTGAAAACATAACGTTTATTAATAAATTGTACTGGCTTGGCATTAGTGGAATGGCATTTACAAAAATTGATTTTGATGGGGAAGTGGTTAAATAAAACTAGAAGTTGTCATTCCGAGGAACGAGGAATCTTTTCACTACAATAAGATGCTTCGTATCTCAGCATGACAACCGTCGTGATTGTCATTCCGAGGTACGAGGAATCTTTTCACTACAATAAGATGCTTCGTACCTCAGCATGACAGCTACGACGATTGTCATTCCGAGGAACGAGGAATCTCTCACCGTCTTGCTTCGTGTCCCCACCATGCAACAAAAACAAACTAAAATTCAGCCTACACATCTTTTAAAAACTTAAATTTAAAGTTTTTCGTTACATAAAAAGTAGCTGATGAATAAGGGTACTCAAAAATATCTATTGCTAATAATCAACTATTCCAACGTGTGGACACGAAGCAAGGCGGTGGATATTTATGAGGGTCGACAATTTAACGGCACATCAGTATTGATTAATGCAAATCAAAGGAAAATGTATAGTCTCTATTTCCACCAGCAGAATGACAACTCACGCAATCCTTGCCTTTATCATTTAATTTGATTTTTTCTTTGCCTCCTTTTTCAAATGCATACCACAACCATCCTTTTGCTGCATTTCCATTGTTTTGATCTTTTTTCATAGAATAATAGGCATCTACCTTGCCATCCTTAATTATCTCTTTAAGTACAATAGAACCATCGGGGAAAGCGGCCCCTAAAGGTAATTTACCAGAAGAATCCAATGCAGCCAAGGCTATATTATTGAATCTCAGTTTAAAATCGCCATGAGGACTAGAGCCTTTTGGACTTAAAACTTTGTCCTCGCCTTTGTAGTAAACAAAATTATTGTCATTCACTTCAGCATACAAACGTCCAATTTCTGAATCTGGATCATCTGATGCGTCTTTCTTACACGAAACCCAAGCGGTGCTAATTGCGGCCAATAAAAAGGTAAATACAATTGCTTTTTTCATTTTTTGTTTGATTTTATTCAAAGTAAACCCATTTCTGATAGCAATTGATTAACAAAAGGTAACCAAAACATATCATTTGTTCAAATAGGTTATAATTTTACATTGAGTCGACATTCATTGGGAGAAATTCCTTCTTTGGTCTTAAAAAAACGACTGCATGACTGTGCATCATTTGTACAAGGTTTCGTACACTTATGGTTGCAAACTCGCACCAGCCCAGTCGGACAAACTTGGACCAGCAGGGGAGGTAAATACCCGTGGAATAAAGCAAGCCAACAAGTATATAATGATGGCCACCTTAACTTATAATCTTAAAAAGTATATTAAATTTATAATCGAAAACCCCAAACCAACATAATGGAACTAAAGGGAAATGCTACCTCCTTTTATAAAACCTTTTTTCATCGGTTTGTAAATCCAATTACAGCCAATTTTAGCCACCCAATTTTTTTCCTCTACCCAAAGATTTTAAAAATTACACGAGCTTAAACAGCCTCTTTTGAAGCCTAATTTTAATTTTTAAACCCTAATAAACTCTTTGAAATGGATGTTGTGCAACAGCTACCCGTGTTGTAAGCAGTTATTCGTTAATCTTTCTTTTACAGAACTGTGTCCAAGTTTCGTTGCTTGGGTGAGCATAAATTGTTGGATTTTTACCATAATAAGTAATGTTTTTAACCCCTACTGCATCGGCTCGTTCTTTCAATTCTCTTGCGTGAAAAGCATGGTGAGATGGTATATCTAGATTAAAAGGATTATAAGGATTTACAACATCCCTAAGTGTATTGTTTATCCAAATTTCAGGGTCATCAGCTGTCATTAGCGATAACATATCAACATCTGCTCTATAAGCATCAATGGATGGGGTCTCGTATTGTGTCATTGAGGATACTCCATAAATTTTTTGAATATTCCCAGCCTCATTAGCCAATATTGTTGACCACGTTATGCCATAATCAATAAAAACATCATTTACCCAACGGACTTCAAAATTGAAACTTGCTATAGTTTCTCTTGCTACTACACCTTTCACTCGGCTTGATTGTTTTAAAACAGGGTCGCTATTTTGTGAGTCTGCAAAGTCGTTATTAAATGCTATCCAAAGTGAAGTAGCTGCACCTGCTGAATTGCCTGCTAAAACTATCTTATTTTTGTCAATATTTAAATCACTTGCCCGATTTCTGATATACTGTAAAGCCCTTCTTACATCCGACATGGGTTTTTTTACACCTTCAGTTTCTCCTGTTGTGTTAAGATAAGTGTACCGAATAGTTGCAAACGCAATATTGTTTTGAAGAAAGTAGCGAATGTCGGTTGGAAAATCCCAAGCTCCCTGGGCAGTATATACATAATCTTTGTCTCCACTTGTAAAGCCTCCTCCGTGTATATATATAACTAAACCTGTCGGATTGTTAGAATTTGGCAGCCAAATATCAAACTGAGTTCTTGCCTTGTTATCATAAGCAATGTCTTTAGCAAATTTCGCATTGATACCTTGTAAGTCAAAAGGCGAATCTGAAAAAGTGATATTTGAACTTGTTGTTAATGGATTTTCATCGTCTTTTCCACAAGAGAAAATTAATGAAATTAAAGACACAATCATTATTTTTTTTAATACTTTCATTTTGAAAAGTTAGGTTTTTTATAATTGCTTACAACGGTTGCGAGCAAGAGCAGTGCGGCTTTAGGAGCGACAAACTTTCACTCAAGAACAAAGGTAGTTGGAAGAACGAACTTTCCCAAACTACTAGCCAGCATTGCCTTTGCTTGCTGTTAGCGGATGTGGCTATTCGGAATCTCTGACCTTTGAAATATCGATTTGCAATTTGTCTATATCATTTTGGATAATCGACCAAACTATATTGTAATCAACGCCCATATAGTCATGAACTATCCGATTTCTAAAACCTTTAATTCTGTACCAATTAACTTGTGTGTATTTATCCTTAACTTCTTCGGGTAGTCTATTTGCCGCTTCACCAATAATTTCAAAATTCCTAATGACTGCATCACATGTCTTAGAATCATTTAGGAAGTCTTCAAAAGTATATCCCCTAATATAACTTTTGATTTTTTCAATGGATTCAAGAATGTCTGAAAGTAAAAGTTTTGATTCCCGCTTAGACATAATTTAGTTCATGTTCAATATTTTTATAATAGATGGGTTTTATTCCTTTCAATGAAACAAGATCCACCTTTCTGTGCAGTAACATTTCTAACTCGTCAGCTAAATCAATAAATTCAATGCCAATTGGTTTTTTAAAATCAACAAGAATATCAATATCACTATCTTCATTTTGTTGACCTCGTCCGTATGATCCAAAAATTGCCATAGTACTCACTCCGTACTTCTCAGAAAGTCGTTGCTTATTGCCTTGAAGAGTATTTCTTATGTCATTGAGAGTTGTCATATTGCAAAGATATATGATACTTGGAGAATGTCAACAGGCCATTTCCTCTAACGTTTTGCAGCTACCCGAAGGTGGCGAATTCGAAGAACTAAACTGTCTGTACGCACCAATGTTTGTTTGCAATACAAATGTTCGTATATCCACTTTCTCGCCACTTTTGGGTAGGTGCTGTTACAAGCTGGCCTTCTATCCAGTTGGTGTTGAAGCGCTCATTTGTCAACTTTTTTTATTGTCTGCATAGCTACTTATTTTTGGCTGTTATTGGTTACTACTGATGCGTATTTTTTATTTTCAGAAGGTGAAGATTCTTTTTAAGCGTTGTATATATTTCTTTTTAACTAATAAATCAAAAATGTCACAATATCATCCGCTATTCTTGTAAAATTATCATAGCTGTTATTTGATAAAATGACAATCTGTTTTTTCTGTTCAAAGAAATTCATCAATATGCAAACATAACCAGGCCATCCGCCAGTGTGAAATACAAGTGGTTCTGAAATTCCCACTCCTGTTAAGAAAAAACCATAACCGTAATTAGTTTGTTCGCCATTTTTTGTTGTATGATTTGTCGTTGCTTTTATCAAAATTTTTTTA
>JBJXDS010000264.1:0-15623 GCA_046154525.1 Bacteroidia bacterium | reverse complement strand
AATAAGTTGTTTATTCCAGTTTCTTTCAAATTCAACAGGACGATAGCGTTCTAAAAATTTAAAATCATCATCTACCAGTTCGGCCCTAAATTGATTGGTTAAAATCAGTTTGTTTTTATTTTTAATTAGCTCTGATACATTCTTAAAACCGGTGGCAAACCCAAATCCATCATCATTTTTTTTATCCAATTTTGAAATGGTATTACTGTTATTATTAGAATAAACTCCTTCTGCAAATACCTCGGTATGTCCAAATTTTTGCCTTACTCCTACTGTTAGCATTTGAAATCGCT
Source organism: Bacteroidia bacterium (assembly GCA_046154525.1). Lineage (GTDB taxonomy): Bacteria > Bacteroidota > Bacteroidia > NS11-12g > UBA9320 > JABWCE01. The sequence goes on along the minus strand of JBJXDS010000264.1, from coordinate 15,330 downwards.
TCGGGGCTATTAATATTTCTACAGGTTCGTAATCCCCCTGGGCTATTCCAGCAATTGGGGCCACCCACACAAAAACCCGACCATTAGCCATACTGGTTTTTTGGCGGTAATTACCCTTAGCTGCTCCCACAAAACTAAAAACAACATCAAAAAATATAGAGTCGGATGCAGGGTTTTGGGTAAATACAAATACATCTTTAAATCCCAAAGTATCAATTTTACGATACATTAATTTTGTATTGTCAAAAGGTTTTACTGACCTCACTCTTGGAATTACGGCATTACCTGTTTCATCACCAGCATTAGCCAATATTTGCCGGGCTGATAGCATACGAGTAGAATCAAAACCATCTAACGATTGCTGAAAACTTTGGTTTTTATTATCTTGTTCATTAAAATAATTAATTTCATAGGACGCATTTTTATTTTGCACCCCGGCCCCTACTTTAAAAACAGTACGCTGATAATTGCGGTCGGAATATTGAAACTCCACTACAATTCGGGAAAATTTGGTAATCATTTGCGAAGGCATAAAGGTGACTTCACCTGAATTGTAGTTAATTACATAATCGCGTGATTCTCCTCTCGAAAGCCTTCGTCCATCCAAATAAACGACCTCGGTTCCAGAAATAATAATAATAAATATTTCGCCATTTATACCATTTAGCCTGTATGGCCCTTGGTTTCCTTCAATGCCCTGAATCGTGTTTCGGGCAAACCTTCCTCGGCTAATAGCAGCATCAGCATCGGTATAAATTTTTGTATTTGCTTTATTTTGTTGAAAATCGGTATGTATTCCCCTCGATTTTTTATAATAGTTCATAAAATAACTTGTGGGACGTTTCATTTCAAAATCGCCAATTATTAAATTATTGCTATCCCTGTTTAGCATTATAAACACCTTATCAAAATCCTGCAATTGCTGCGTATTTCCTTCGGGCTGTATAGGGTTGTTATCATCCGAAATTACCCCTGTTATATTTATATCATCTGCAATTTTACCCCCGAGCCGTAAATTCAAATTTGAATTGACCACCAGATCCTGATTATTGCCCGCACTTATTCCTCTGGATATATTTCCATCCGTTTTCAAACCATTGTAATCTGTTTTTAATAATCCATCTCTTAATGGGTCGTAGGCAAAAGGATCTTTTCTGATGGCTTTTTCAATAAGGCTCACTGATCTTTTGTAAAACGGCTTTGTAAATAATGAAGGAATAGTACGGTATTCTAAAATTAAAGTGTCGTTTAATAGTGAATCAAGTTTAAAAAGTCCGTTTTGGGGATTGAAGTTAAATCCTAAATCAAAAATCTTAACGCCTGATTTTGTGATTTTTAAACTGTTGATATCAATCGCATAATTTGAATCTAAATAATATTCAGACTTACCGGGAAGCAATTGCCGTTTTGAAAGATTGTTAAACGACTGAGCATCAGAAAAACAGGCCATTACCAAACCTACAATTATAAAAATTGTTTTCATAAAAAAAGATTTTCTATTGGCCAGGGTTTGCAATGATGGTTTTACAATATTACAAACGAATTGATTGTAGAAAAATTCTAAAGCTGTATATTTAGAAACACTTTTAAAATTTATCAAATTTTTTCTGATGGCAGCTTTGCCTGAAACAACCTAATTTTGGCACATTAATTGAAAGGAATTTAAGGCACCAAATAATCTATCTAATATTTGAAAAAATCGGTTTTCACTTTTTTAATTTTTTGTTCCTCGGTTTTAGTTTTAACCTCGGCCTATTACCCTACTGATATTTTTAAGGAAATTGAAAATGCCATAAGCCTTGGCAATGCCAAAATGATTGAAAGTTATTTGAACACGAGTATTGAACTTGAAACCCCCAATTCCAAAGGAATATATAGCCGAGGGCAGGCCCAATTAATTATTGATAAATTTTTTCAGAAATATCCTCCTATTTCCTTCACCATTACCCAGAAGGGGAATGGCTCAGGAGGGTCAAGGTTTGCCGTTGGTAATTATGTTAGCACTCGTGAACGTACCTTTAGGGTAACCATTTTTGTAAAAAAAGCCGGCGCTGATTACCTCATTCAGGAAATAAAATTTGAATAATGGATTTTTCATCCCAACAAATTATTAATTTTATAAAACATAGCTTGAACGAAGATGTAGGTCCTGGCGATCATTCCAGTTTAGCATCTATTCCCTTAGGTAAACAAGGCAAGGCCCGTTTAATTTTTAAAGAAATTGGAATTGTGGCTGGTTTGGATTTAGCCCTTCAAATTTTTAAAACTGTTGATAAAAATTTAAAAATAGAGTTTTTTAAAAAAGACGGGGATACTGTAAAAGTTGGGGATATTGGTTTGCACGTTTCGGGAAGTGTTCATTCCATATTAGTATCAGAACGGCTGGTGCTTAATTGTATGCAACGCCTTAGCGGAATAGCAACCATTACCAACAAGATTGTTAAAACAATTGAAGGGACGAATACCAAACTATTGGATACCCGAAAAACCACTCCGGGATTGAGATTGCTTGAAAAATGGGCTGTAACTGTTGGGGGTGGGTACAATCACCGGTTTGGATTGTATGATATGATAATGCTGAAAGACAATCATGTGGACTATGCCGGGGGAATTACAAAAGCCGTGGAAAGAACGGTAGAGTATTTATCAAAAAATAACCTAAAATTGGCCGTTGAAGTAGAAACCAGAAACCTTGCCGAAGTGCAGGAAGCCTTGGCATTAAACGCAGTGGATAGAATAATGCTTGATAATTTTACCCCTGAATTAATGAAAGAAGCGGTGCAATTGGTAAACCATAAAAAAGAAACCGAAGCCTCGGGCGGCATTACTATTGAAAATGTAAGAGACTACGCCGAAACCGGGGTGGATTATATTTCTATTGGGGCTTTAACCCATTCTGTTAAAAGTTTGGATATTAGCTTGAAGGAGTTTTGAAGGAAGGATGCAATGGTTAAAATAGCCTGTTATACATAACACAATGCTCCATTTTATAATGTTTAGCCGTATCTAAAACATTAGTTTCAAGGGTTGATGGGAAATTATTTCCATCTCCATCATTACAAAGTTTATTTTTTTTGAAAACACTTATGGTGTCATAACCTTCCTCCTTTCTATTGTCAAAATAGTGGAATATTATAGTATCAACGTTTATTATTTCCCAACGGCCATAATAGTAATCAGACCAAAACATAGCACTTGATTGTCTTTCAAAGTATCCATTCTTTTTGCAAACCACGTTATGGAAATTTACAGCACCTTTATAACTGGCATAAAAAACTGTAGGTTCTTTTCTAATAAATTTATATTTCTTTCTTAGGGTTTTATTTTCTTTACTCATAAAAACATATTCGGTAGAATTAATTAAGATCCCGCACCCATTTAATAAAATTGAACAAAAAATTAAGATAACTAAAAGATAAATTTTCATTTTAATCATCAGGCATTCCCCGCCAGCAAAAAATCAATATCTTTAGGTTTGAGGTTTAAGCGTTTGCCCAAAGCAAAATTGGTAAGATGTCCCTTATAAATATAAACCCCTCGGCGTATCCCTTTCTGTGCCCAAAGCAATTCTTTAAAACTTCCTTCCTCACCCCATTCTATTAGCATATGGGTAAATACGTTACTTAATGCATAACTGGCAGTGCGGGCAAACCGGCTTGGGATATTAGGAACACAATAATGAATAACACCATGCTTTTCAAACGTAGGATGTTTATGGTTGGTAACTTCACTGGTTTCAAAACATCCTCCCTGATCAATACTCACATCAATTATTAATGATTTGGGGCGCATTCCTACCACCATATCTTCGGTTACAATATTTGGACTTCGGCCTTCGGGGCTTCGCATAGCACCAATAGCTACATCGCAATGACTTAGGGCCTTGGCCAATACCTGAGGAATAAGGGTACTGCTGTATATCCGCTGACCGATATTGGCTTCTAATCTTCTTAATTTATACAACGAATAATCGAAAACCCTAACATGAGCACCCAATCCTAAAGCAGCCCGAGTAGCATACTCGCCAACAGCACCTGCTCCCAACACAACCACTTCAGTAGGCTGTAAGCCCGGAATACCACCCAATAATTCACCTTTGCCAAAATTACTGTTGGATAAATATTCGGCAGCTATTAAAACCGAAGCCCGGCCTGCAATTTCGCTCATAGCCCTTATTATGGGCAATGCCCCTGAATTATCCCTTAAAAATTCATACCCAATGGCAATAATTTTTTTATCCATTAATTGCCTGATATATTGCTCGCTTACATTGGTAAGTTGCAAAGCTGAAATTAAAATTTGGTTGGGTTTTAAATAATTTATTTCACCCTCGGTTGGCGGAGCTACTTTCAAAATTATTTCGGATTTATAAACTTCCTCGGCACTGTAAACAATTGTGGCACCTGATTCCGAATATTCTATATCCGTAAAATTAGCGCCTAACCCTGCATTGGATTCAATATTAACCTGACTGCCACTATGGATAAGCAATTGAACCGATAAAGGAGATAAGGGTACTCTATTTTCCTGATATGTGGTTTCCTTGGGTATTCCAATTTGCAACCCATGATTTTTCTTTTTAAGTGGCATCAGCTTTTCCTGAGTCTGTAATTCCACTTCCTTGGCAAGTTCACTAAAAGGATTATAAGATGTTTCAGTCATTCTATTTTGAAAACGTAACACAATAATAAGTAAATTTTGGAGTTTTAAAAACTATACACTTTTTATCAGGTGTTTATTACTTAGCCCAACTGGTGCGGCTTTCCGAAATTTTTTACCGTTATTTGTAAGTTATAACATGATAAATAAAAAAGCATTCTTAATTTTGGCTCTAACTATGAGTAGCTTTTTTAGTGCATTTGCTATTAAAGACTCAAGTGACCTTGCGATTGATTATGAGCGGATAACTCGTATCGAAATTTTAAGCAAGGGCCTCTATAACAAAATCCATCCAACCCATTGCACCAAGCCTGGAGATGATTGCAAAGTAGCATTTGAAAATAATAAAATGCCATTGAGTGAATCCGAATTTATTCATAATTCTAAATTGCTCGAATCGGGAATACCTATGCAATACAATCCCGAGGTATCCAAACTTATTAATTATTTTGGAACCAGTTGGCAAAGTAAACTTAAGGAAATGATTGTGGTATCAAATTATTACTTCCCCATTTACGAAGAAATTTTTGATAAATATGATATGCCATTGGAAATAAAATACCTTTCGGTAATCGAATCGGCCCTAAATCCTAATGCAACTTCAAAATCGGGTGCTGCTGGTCTATGGCAATTTATGCATGCCACTGGCAAAATATTTGACTTAAAGGTTAATAATTATGTGGATGAACGCCGTAATGTTGAAAAATCAACAGAGGCTGCTTGTCAATATTTAAAAAGTATGTATGCACGTTATGGTGATTGGTTTTTGGTAATAGCTTCTTACAATTGTGGGCCTGGCAATGTAAATAAAGCTATTAGAAAATCTGGTGGGAAAAGAACTTTTTGGGAAATCTATCCTTTTTTACCAAAAGAAACCCAAAACTACGTCCCGGCATTTATTGCTATGACCTATCTGATGAATTTTTATGATAGTTATGGCATAACCCCATCATTGGCTGGCGAAACCAAAACCCGGTTGGTAGAAGTGGTGTGCAATTCAGAATATTGTTACCAAGTAATTTGCAATACTCTGGATTTAACAGCAGATCAACTTCGCTCGTTTAATCCTGAATTAAAGAAAACTACATTACCTGGTGTTGCTGCCGGATTCAATTTAAATTTACCCTATGAAAAAGCCCTGGTGTTTTGGCAAATGGAAGATTCAATTGATGTGGCCTCGCAAAGGATAAAAACCTGGAAAGCACCAGTAGCCGAAATTCCTGTGGCCACTAAATCAGCTAAAAGTTCGAAATCGAAGACCTATAAAGTTAAAAAGGGAGAATCTCTTCCAGCTATCGCCAAAAAATTTGATTGCAAGGTTTGGCAATTGCGTTCATGGAACGGTTTAAAATCAAATAAAATTTATCCCGGGCAAAAACTGATTGTTAAAAGTTCGTGATAAATCTTGCAGTTTTTGCATCAGGTACTGGTTCTAATGCTGTAAATCTTTACACCTATTTTAAAGATCACGCGTCTATCGCTTTTCATAAAATTTATTGCAATAATCCTAAAGCCGGTATTATTGAAAAATCTAAATCTGAAGGAATAGAATGTTTTGTTTTTAATAAAGAAAGTTGGGTTAAAGGTGAGTTATTAAAACTTCTGAATGAAAATAAAACTGATTTTATTGTTTTAGCAGGTTTTTTATGGCTGGTGCCAGCAGATATTATTAAAGCATTTCCCAATAGAATAATTAATATACATCCTGCTCTGCTGCCAAATTATGGTGGCAAAGGAATGTATGGTTCAAAAGTTCACGAAAGTGTGATAGCTGATAAACATAAAGAATCTGGCATTACCATTCATCTGGTTAATGAAGAATATGACAAAGGTGAAATACTGCTCCAAAAGAAAGTGGAAATTACCGAATATGATAATGCTACTTCATTGGCATCTAAAATTCATAATTTGGAGTTTGAGTATTTTCCAAAAACGGTAGAAAAATATTTGCTAGAATATCAATAAAAAAAGCCGCTAAAGCGGCTCTTCTTATTGATATTTTTATTTTTCTTACTTCAATTTCAGACTACCCTCTCCCATCGAAAAATCGCCGCAATACAATATAGCGCGATAGTTTCCGCTCGACATGCCAGGTATTTTATCAAAGTATATTGTAACCGGACTTCCAGTTGCGTTATTAAAGTTTACGGTAGCTTTGGAGGTATATTGCATACTTTCACCAGCTATTTCAAACACCCCTGATCCGGCAGTTTGATTAGCAACTGTAGAACCGTTTGGCCCTATTAATCTTAAATAAATCACCCTTTGTCCGGCATCGGCCACTTCATTTTTGGCAATATCAAATCGTACTTTAATTTTATCTATCCGGCTCAATTTTGATTTTTCCTTCTCTTTATTTCCTTTAACCATTATGCCCTCTACTTTAATATTAGTGGCTGTAAGTTTAGAAGCAATTTTCACTTTTTCACCCAATTTTTTGTTTTCATCTGTTAGGGTTGTATTAATAGTCCTTTGGGATTCTACCTCTTGTTTTACTGTTGCATTTTCATCTGCCAGTGTTGTATTGGCTTCTTTTAAATAAATATTTTCTTTCGAAAGTGAATCAATCATCCTAGTGGCTGAAGCTATTTGAGATTTCAAACTGGCTATCAGTCCACGGGCATTATCCAACTCGGCCTGGGTAATATTTTTTTGTGAAAGTGTTTTCCTGATTTGGGCTACCTTATTAGCTATCTCATCATTTTTAACATCAATAATGCTGTCTAACTGAACATTCTTGCCTTTATACTCCAGCAATTGAACTTCGGTTTCATCCAACATTTTATCCAATTGGTCTTTTTCCTTGGAGGTATCTTCCAGCTTATTTTCAGTGGTTACCAATATTTTATCTTTGCTTATTAAATTATACAATAAGGCAAAATTTATAACAAATAATACCCCGATAATAATAAGTAAGTAGGTTTTTGTCCTTTTGTCTTTGGCGATTTGTTGTTCCTGGTCCATCATGTTAATTTTTTTCAAAGTTAAGATAAAATGTAATTTAAGTGATTACACTATTAATGAATTAACTTACATAATTCATATTTTATTGTATAGCTTAAGCTACAATTTTTTTAAATTAATTACCTGATACCTCTTTTCGTATAATATTCAAAGCACCTCCGGCTTTAAACCATTCTATCTGCTGTTGGTTGTAAGTGTGGTTGCAATTAATGGTATCTGTTGTTCCGTTTTTATGGTTTAAAACTAATCGCAAAGGTTTATTAGGGGCAAAGGTGGTTAGACCTAATAAATTAAATGAATCATCTTCCTGAATTAAATCATAGGCTTCTTTGTTGGCAAAAGTTAAGGCCAACATTCCTTGTTTTTTAAGGTTGGTTTCATGAATTCGGGCAAACGATTTTGTTAAAACAACTCTAACCCCTAAAAATCGTGGCTCCATAGCAGCATGTTCGCGGCTACTGCCTTCGCCGTAATTTTCGTCACCTACTACTATTGTTCCAATTCCTTTAGATTTGTAATCCCTTTGCACCGCCGGAACTTCACCATATTGACCTGTTAATTGGTTCTTAACAGAATTGGTTTTTTCATTAAAAAAATTCAAAGCACCAATTAGCATATTGTTACTGATATTATCTAAATGTCCCCGGAATTTTAACCAGGGCCCGGCCATACTTATATGGTCAGTGGTACATTTTCCTTTGGCCTTTATCAATAATTTTAAACCTTTTAAATCTGTTCCTTCCCAGGCGGCAAATGGGTCGAGCAATTGCAAACGGCTGCTATCAGGGGCTACATTTATTGTTACAGTGCTTCCATCGGCAGCAGGAGCCTGGTATCCTGCATCACCAACATCAAACCCTTTAATTGGCATTTCAATTCCCAATGGTTCGTTAAGTTTTACCTTTTCTCCTTTTTCGTTGGTTAAGGAATCGGTTAAGGGGTTAAATGTTAAATTACCAGCAATGGCTAGGGCTGTTACAATTTCGGGCGAAGCCACAAACGCATGGGTATTTGGGTTACCATCATTTCGCTTGGCAAAATTTCGGTTGAATGATGTGATAATCGAATTTTTACGGGTTGGGTCGGTGGAATGTCTAGCCCACTGACCAATACAAGGCCCACAGGCATTTGCCAAAACAACCCCTCCCATTTGTTCGAAGGTGCTTAAATAGCCATCACGTTCCACTGTAAATCTTACCTGTTCCGAACCTGGAGTAATGGTAAATTCCGATTTTGCTTTTATACCATTATTGGTAGCTTGTTTAGCCACAGAAGCGGCCCGTGTAATATCTTCATACGATGAATTTGTGCAGGAACCTATCAATCCTACTTCCAATTCAGCCGGCCAATTGTTGTCTTTTACAGCTTGTGCAAATTGAGAAATTGGCCAAGCCAAATCAGGGGTAAAAGGGCCATTAATATGTGGCTCCAATTCAGATAAATTTATTTCTATTACCTGGTCAAAATAGTTTTCAGGGTTTGCATACACTTCCGGGTCACCAGTTAAATGTTCAGCAATGGTATCCGCAGCCTCAGCTAATTCTGTCCGCCCTGTCCCTTTCAAGTATTCCGACATTTTTGAGTCGTAACCAAAAACGGATGTGGTGGCACCAATTTCAGCACCCATATTACAAATAGTTCCTTTGCCTGTGCAAGATAAGCTGTTAGCCCCTTCACCAAAATATTCAACTATAGCACCCGTTCCACCTTTTACGGTAAGGATTCCGGCAACTTTTAAAATTACATCCTTTGAGGAGGTCCATCCACTTAATTTTCCTATAAGTTTTACTCCAATTAATTTTGGAAATTTCAATTCCCATGGCAATCCTGCCATCACGTCACAGGCGTCAGCCCCACCTACACCAATAGCAACCATTCCCAACCCTCCTGCATTCACTGTATGGCTGTCGGTTCCAATCATCAATCCTCCTGGGAAAGCATAATTTTCTAAAACTACCTGATGAATAATTCCTGCACCTGGCTTCCAAAATCCAATTCCATATTTATTAGATACTGAAGCCAGAAAATCAAAAACTTCTTTATTCACATCTTTAGAAGTAGCCAAATCTTCTCTGGCTCCATCCTTGGCTAATATTAAATGATCACAATGAACGGTAGATGGAACGGCTACCTTTATGCGGCCAGCTTGCATAAATTGAAGCAAAGCCATTTGAGCCGTGGCATCTTGCATGGCCACCCTATCAGGGGCAAAGTCCACATAACTTTTCCCCCGTTCATACGAAACTGAAGGATTCCCTTCCCAAAGATGGGTGTAAAGGATTTTTTCGGTTAGGGTTAAGGGTTTATTTATTAATTTTTTTGCAGCAGCAATGCGTTCAGGGAAGCGGGAGTAAACCGCTTTGATCATTTCTAAATCAAACATAAATGGGTATGGATATTTTCGGCAAATTTACTTTATAAAAATAACAAAATTTGGAATGGATTAGTTTGGAATGGTTTTAAAAAAAGCCCTGCTAATTTTGGTTAACAGGGCTATGACATTAGCTTTAGAATTTTATTTTTCGATAGGCCTTAGAACTGAACAATCTTCAATTGGCATTAGAATAGTAGTTCCTACTTGGTGATTCAAGATTAGGGCTAATTGGTGGGGTAATAAAATATTGTTTCCCAATGGTACGATAAATTTCCGAATGGTTTATATTTCTGTAGGGGTTCAAAATTTTGAACCCCTACAGCGGGAATATTTTTTTAAAAATGCCAGCAATCCAGTCAGTCATTTTGCCCAAATCATCCCAGGTTTCGGTAGGGTGAATAATTAAACCGGTTCCAATTTTTGGTATAATTATTAAAAATTCAAGAACAATTGCCATAACGGGTAACATTAAATAAGCCCACCACGGATACTTGAATTTGGTAGATAATCCTGAAAAAATAGTTTTAAAAGCTAATAACATTCTGTCTCTGTAATGCCAAAGGATTAAAAAATCTAAACACAAATACCAGGAAAGCCGCCAGTAAAAGCCTGTCATTTTTATATAAGTGATGTCGATTATTAAAATATTGACCAGTATGGGAATAGACATTATTGCCCCAAGTATTATAGTGCGGTTATAAAGCAAAAGCAACGCAGCGATAATTTGTGAAATACCTACAAACGATTTAAATGGTTCCTGATCAAACAAATACCAGGAAAGTTTAAAAAGTCCAATGTCTTTTAAAGGTATGGCCAATTGCTCGGGCGATAAACCAAATTGGCCTCCATTTAATTTTCCCCAGCCATAGCTTAAAAATGTCCAGGCCAGCAGCACCCTTGCACAGAGGATGAAATAATCGTTGAGTTTTTGTTTTTGAGGAAGCATAAGTTGCACCAATTTTTAACAAATATAATGCCGACGTTTATAATCGAATTTTATATAATTACCTCACAAAAAAAAGCCCCTCTAATTTTCATTACCGGGGCTGTGACATAAGCATTAGAATTTAGAATTTTATTTTTTTTAGTAGGCATTAGAACTTAAATTTTCAATTGGCATTAGAATTAATTTCCGTTCTATGATGATTCAAGATTAGGGCTAATTGGTGGAGGAAGATAATATTGTTTCCGAATCGGAAGATAAATTTCCGAATGGTAATTTGGCCAAAAAATAAACCCCGCTACTCTCAATAACGGGGCTATCATGACAATATGAATTATATACTTGCTTTTTTATTTTACAATTACTTTCATGGTTTTGGTTAGTGTGGTGTTTGAAACACTTACAAAATATATACCGGCTGGAATATTGGTTAATGATACCGGAATGTGGCTACCTTCGGGCGAAACGGTGTTTTCAATTAATACTTTACCATTTAAGTCTACCAATTTTATTATTACTTCCTGATGGTTTTTGTTTTCAAGTACTACATTTATTACTTCATTATTTACCGCAGGGTTTGGATATACATTAAAATTGATTTTAACAGCTTTGGCCGAAACGGCTACTTCTTTTGAAAAGAAAACCAAACCGTCATAATCTGTTTCTTTTAATCTGTAATAAACCACTTCTGTATTTCCCATTACATCATAACTATAATACGTGCTAATGTTACTGTATGAATTATTTGGTACATTGTCGTTTACTTTGCTCCATGTCTTCAAATCAGTAGAACGTTGGATTTCATAATTTTCAATGTTAAATTCGCTGGTTGTCATCCATTTGATGGTTACTTGTGAATTTTTAAGTTCAGCGCCAAAGTATAATAATTTCATAGGTAGAGGTGAGGTAGCCGATACATAATATTCTGCTGCATTTCCAAGCATATTGGCGGCATCTTTCCATGCATAGGTAAAACTAAAACTTGAATGGCCATTGGCTTTAAAAAACATCGATAAATTATTGGTATTGAAACTTGGAATTTCGTAACGGCTTGCACCCGAATTCCAGTAAGTGTATGAAGCATCGCTAACAGATGGAGATGGTACTAACAAGATATCAGTAGTTCCATTGTTGTAAACCAATACGTCGTTGGTGTAATTAGGCAATACTGTGAAAACAACTGTCCGTGTTCCGCTTGAACCTGATGTACCACCGTAGTTTCCATCTTCGTAATCGGTACCCGAAAGTTTGCCAGGTAAGGTTGTTGAACTGGTAGAACTAACGGCTGTATTAGCAGTTCCTGATGAAGCATTTAAGGCTATCTTTTTTGGAAAGGTAGCATTTCCTGAGTTGGCATTAAAGGAACTGGCCAAAAGACCAGAGTAAGATTTGGCATAAGCCGATGATATTTTTTGGATTCCAAAATTTAGGCCGGTAATGTTTGATGTTCCGGTGGTTAAAGTAATTTGGCTATTGGCAGAACCAGTTTCGTTGCCAGTTCCGGCACTGTTGTTTGTTCCATAGTTTTCGCCGGTACTTACCCAATCTGTAGGCAAAGCTGCTGATAAAGGAGCCGTAGCACCTACACTAATATTGCTGCTTGAAATTCTTACAGTATAAGAAGTACTGGGGTCAACATTTGAAAAACTATAAACACCTGAGGTTGGCAAAGTTACTTTATCTACTACAAGGCCCGAACCGCTTACAAGATAAACATACAATTGGGTAGAGGATGGTAAACCAATTCCTGTTCCATCTATTAAAGGGGTAATTTCTGTCATTCCATCGGCATCATCATAAAGTGTGCCGCCAACACTTATTTTGATGGTTAAGGGATAATCTTCTGTTTCACCATTCACTGCTTTTCCGCTTGGCGTATTTACTTCACCGTTAACCGACCCTATTCTAATCCTTAAGTACGATTGGCCGGCAACCACACCTGTTATGCCAGTCCAATTTAAGGTAACCGAGGTGGCATTGTTGGCCACATTTCCGGTGGAACCTGCTCTTTCGCCTGAATCAAAAATGCCGTTTTTATTAAAATCTATCCATCCATATAATGAAACAGCCGAACCTGAAGTATTGAAAACTGAAACAGTAGCAGAATACGATGAAGTAGATGTATTAAAATTTGATAAACTACTTATGGCATCTTCATCATCAGCTGCACCATTATTATCGTTGTCGTCGCCGTTGGATGATGTGGTATTAAATGTAGTAAGTTCATAATCAATAGTTGATCCTAATTTAATATGTAATACCGCTGGAATGGCAAACACATGGTACGCGGTTCCATAACTTGATGGGGCATCACCATAATCAGATGGATATTTAAAAACTTCTGACGCATCGTTGGTTACCGAGCCAGTAGAATTAGTAATAGTGGTAGATGTACCCCAGTTTCCTGATCCACTGTAGCTTCCAAACGATGGGGTATTATCGACAAAACGTGGGGTGCCGTTTGAACTTATAGATAATTGACCTTTATAAGCTGAATAATTATTTGTAAGTGTCATAGAATTCAAATTATAAAGTTGTAACCCATTGGACGAAGCATTATCGGTAAGATACAGGGTAGAAGAATTAATTACAAAATCGCCATAACCTAAAATTTGTCCAGTTGCATCAGCTCCTAATTTTGCAAATACACGGCTGGCTATGGTAGCATTTCCGTTTGCATCAAGGTCAATTCTATAAGCGCCACCAGTTTGATTTTCCTGATCAGCTTCAAATCCTATATAAAGGCTCCCATCGTAATAGGTAGCGGCACCACTTCCCAGTCCTTCATTTGAAAGCACCATATTGTAAGGAGATGCAGTTACATCACTTATAAAGGTAGTTTTTGAACCCGTTTTTACATCATATTTATAAATTGTTTTATTGGTAGATATATACTCTTCGGATGTATAGTATACTATTTGATTTGCATTATCATAGGCAAGGGAATTAATACTACTAAGTGCTGCATCATTGCACATTAAGGAAGCAACCCCTGTATTCGCATTAACTATATTTATACTATTACTTCTAGCAACCAAAAAATATTCAGGTTGAGCACTTTCAGGAGCTGCAGCCGAATGATAGTTTGTAGAAAATGTTCCGTTAGTACATGCTGTAATATCAGACAACCAAATCATGTCGGTTCCAGATGATTTTGTAAAAGTTAAGGTAAGTGTTTTAACTGTTCCAGCTACATTAACCGTAACGGCTGCGTTATTACTGCTATTTCCAATTCCGCCTGAAGCACCAGTTGCAGTAGCACTTGATGTATTATTTCCACTTAAAGTTAAGGTGCTAGATCCCAAGGCTGTGAGTGTTACATTTTGCGCGGTACTTGAACCATTGGCAGCAGTAACATTTACCGTTTGCAGGTTGTCAATATCAAAAAGGCTAAAACTTACATTTTGAACTTCGGTATAAAATGTTAATGTAATTGTACCATTACCAATGGTGTAATTAGCATCATAATTTGAAGTTGGATCTGCCGAACCACTAACTGAAACCCCGCCATTTCCTGTGTGGGTTGCATTAGATCCAGAGGAAGTAACGGTACCGGAAGACGTAATTAAAAGGCTGTTAATACCAATTGCAAATCGGCTACCTGTGCTACCAACCGTGTAGGCTCCATTATTGTATTGGAGATCCCAATTGATTGAAGAAAGTGTGTAACCAGTTCCACATTGTGAGTTGGAGAAATTTGCATTTAGCAAAAAAGCAAGAATAGCAATAGTTTTTGAGTTAAATATTTTTTTCATAATAAGCATTAAAATTTAAAATCTCCCAGGCAATTTTTGTATTTCCCTGTTTGATGATTCAAAAGTAGATCGCCCTTATTTGGCCAGAAAATTTTCTTTCCGAATGAATAGATATTATTTCCGAATGGTAATTTTTGTAATTTTTAACCCTAAATTTTCGTATAAATATTAAAAAAAATAGCCATCTGCCTTTATGGAATTTATAAATATATTTGCCTTTTCATCATCATGTTTAGCATAAAAGATATAATTGAAGAATTAGAATTTATTGCCCCTAAATCGTTTCAGGAGGATTATGATAACAGTGGGCTGCTAACCGGTGACCTGGATACAAAAATTAATAATGCTTTGATTTGTTTGGATTGTACCGAAGAAATTATTGAAGAAGCAATTAAGAAAAAATGTAATTTAGTAATATCTCATCACCCAATTATTTTTAGTGGTTTAAAAAAATTAACAGGAAGCAACTATGTAGAAAGAACTATTATAAAGGCTATAAAAAATAATGTGGCCATTTATGCTATTCACACCAATTTGGATAACACGTTATATAAAGGTGTAAATTTTAAAATAGCTGAAAAATTAGGACTTCAAAATTTAAAAATACTAGACCCTAAAACCAAAAAACTTGCCAA
>JBJXDS010000263.1:0-3496 GCA_046154525.1 Bacteroidia bacterium | reverse complement strand
GGAATTTAAGGTCTTACAAGGTTTAATATCCGTAATTTTGCCACATAACAGAATACAATAACCAAAAAATGAAAATTAAATTTACATTTATTCTACTGCTTTCCCTTAGTATTACTGCAGTTTTTACCGAATGCAAAAAAGATGGTACAAATCCTATTCAATTGAATTTGTTCTCGATTGAGGATGATAAAAGTATGGGATTGCAAGTAAATGGAGAGATAGAATCAGATCCTCATCAGTTTCCACTACTTAGTGAAACTAAGTATGCCAATGCTTATACTCATTTAAGAAGAATAACAAATGAAATTTTAAATAATGCTAGCATGAAACACAGGAATGATTTTGTTTGGCAAACTAAAATTATCCATAACGATTCAGTTCTAAACGCATTTTGCACCCCGGGCGGATATATTTATGTTTATACCGGCCTTATTAAATATTTAGAAAGTGAAGATCAATTGGCCGGGGTGTTGGGGCATGAAATAGCCCACGCAGATGAGAGGCATACAACGGAAGCAATGACTACCGCTTTTGGTCGTGATTTTTTAATTAAACTTATATTGGGCGATTCCACTTTAGCAGGAGCTGTTACCGCAGGGCTTTTAGATTTAAAATATGGCAGAGGTGCCGAATCAGAAGCTGATTTAAGGTCGGTAGAATATTTAAACAAAACTGAATTGGATGCCCGCGGTGTGGCCAGATTTTTCGAAAAACTTATTGCCTCTGGACAGGCTGGCGGTCCTGAATTTTTAAGCACCCATCCAAATCCCGAAAATAGGGTTGAGAATATAAACAACAAATGGAAAGAGTTAGGAAGTAAAGTAGGGCTAACTTTTGCCGAGCGCTATTTGGAATTTAAGAAATCCTTGCCTTAGGAAATTACAAATGGAGAATTAGGAATTCCGAATTACCTTTGCCACTTCAATAATTCCTTATTGAAAATTTCGGATTCGTAATTACAAATAATGCATTTAAATAAAAACCGTTACATCCTTGGCGGGGTAGACCTTTTAGAAACTGCCCAAACATTTGGTACTCCACTTTATGTATATGATGCCGAAACCATAAAAAATCAGTATCAAAAATTAATAAACGCTTTTCCTGAAATCAAAGTAAAAATCAAGTATGCTTGCAAGGCACTTAATAATATAAATATTATAAAATATTTAAAGAGCCTGGGCTCGGGGCTTGATACGGTTTCAATAGAAGAAGTTGAATTGGGATTATTAGCAGGGTATAAACCTTCCGATATTTTATATACACCTAATTGTGTTTCTTTTTCAGAAATAAAAAAAGCGGTTGAATATGGTGTGGTAATTAATATTGATAATATATCCGCCCTTGAACAGTTTGGACACGATTATGGAAATACTGTTAACTGTTGCCTAAGGCTCAATCCTCATATAATGGCCGGTGGTAACAGCCACATATCCGTTGGACATATTGATTCGAAATTTGGAATTTCAATATTTCAAGTCCCATTAATCAAACGAATTATTGACAATCATAAAATTAAAGTAACCGGGTTGCACATGCATACAGGCAGTGATATTTTAGATGCCGAGGTGTTTTTGCGGGGAGCGGATTATTTGTTTGAGGCTGCTAAACAATTTGAAGATTTAGAATATATGGATTTTGGCTCAGGGTTTAAGGTGGCGTATAAGGAAGGTGATGCCCATATTGATATTAATAAAATTGGCAAAAAAATAACCACTAGTTTCAAAAAACTCTGTAAACTTTATGGCCGTGATTTAGAACTTTGGTTTGAGCCAGGCAAGTTTTTGGTAAGTGAATCTGGCGTACTTCTTGTACAAACCAATGTGGTAAAGCAAACCCTTTCTACAGTTTTTGTTGGTGTGAATAGTGGCCAAAACCATTTACTTCGTCCAAAACTATACGATGCCTATCATCAAATAATAAACATTAGCAACACAAGAGGCGGGAAACGGATATATTCAGTAGTTGGATACATATGCGAAACCGATACGTTGGGTTACGACCGTAAACTTAATGAAGTGAAAGAAGGGGATATTTTAGCCATAAAAAATGCTGGAGCATATGGATTTACTATGAGTTCAAACTACAACAGCCGAACCCGCCCTGCCGAGGTATTAATAATACATGGTGAGGCGAAGCTCATTAGGGAAAAAGAATCGTTTCAGGACTTAATGAGGCACCAGGTAGATCTAGGGTTGTAAAAAAATTCATAATTTTGTTTGCTTTGCTAAAAAATTTTAATTGACAATAAAATAAATTGTATCTTTATGCCCTGAATAAAGTTCAAAACAAAGCCTTATTCAGGTGTTGCAAATATTTTGAAACTTCTTCGTTAAATTTCAGTTTCTAATTGTTGTTTTCGTAATCGTATCATTCTTGTAATACCATTTTTTAAATAGAATACTTAAATATTATATGGCAAAAACTCAGGAAACATTTAACAAAAAGGAAAAAGAAAAGAAGCGTTTAAAAAAACGTCAGGACAAACAGGTAAAGAAAGAAGAACGACGTGCCAATTCAGAAGGTGGCGGGTTTGATTCGATGATTGCGTATGTTGACGAAAATGGTGTGATAACTAACACCCCACCCGATCCCTCCAAAAAAATAATAGTGGAAGCCAGTAATATTGAAATTGGTGTACCAAAGCAAGAAGATTTAGGGCCGGTGATATACGAAGGCAAAGTTGATTTTTATAACAACGATAAGGGCTTTGGATTTATTAAAGACTTAAAAAAGGGCGATAGTTATTTCTTTCATGTGAACGGGATATTAGAGCCCGTGGTGGAAGGTGATAAAGTAAGCTTTGAATTAGAACCCGGGCAAAAAGGATTGAATTGTGTTAGGGTTAAAAAAATATAAATATCACAATCAGAAGGATTATAAAAAAGGGTTTCAATTTTGAAACCCTTTTTTATAATGATAAATTTAAAAAATCGGATTATTCCGGCATTTTTTCACCAGGGGCAAATACAACTTTATCAATTTTATTTGAAACAGGGTCAAGCGACATAAGAAAGGCATAAATGGCCTTTAATTCTGTATCATTAATTCTGGAAAATGCACCCCAAGGCATAGGTGAACCATTATGCACTCTGCCTGAATGCAACCGTTTAACAAATGTATTTTCGTCCCATGATGCCAGTATTCCAGTTTCTTTATCCGGAGTAAGGTTTGGTGTAATAAAAGAATAACCCTGAGAAAAAGCATCTGGCTCGAAACGCAATCCGCCGGCAAATGGTTTTCCAATAAATTCACCTGTTTTCATATCCCGTTCAGTATGGCAACCCACACAATTAGCAACGTACTTGGCCATATACATTCCATATTCTTTGGTGGTGTCTTTAACCACTGATTTAGGTGGTGAATTTTTTGGTCCTTCGGGTTTTAAGACTCCCAATGCTAAAAGTGCTTTGCCCAAAAATTTGTATTCCGTTGGTTTTACAACATGTTTTACAGGTTCTTGTGTCCGAAGAAATGAAATAATTGAAACAATATCTTC
>JBJXDS010000262.1:0-15693 GCA_046154525.1 Bacteroidia bacterium | reverse complement strand
GGCCCAAAAGGTAAGGGAAAAGTAGATTTTGGGGTAAAAGGTTACATTGCCAAATCAAGCTGGAACTTTAATCCTTCCAAATCCGGATATGGAAAAGTAATAATTGAACTTTGCCTTAATAAAGATGGAAGTATTAAATCAGTAAAACACGTGTTAGGTGGCACCATGACTGATAAATATTTTATTGATTTGGCCATCAAGGCTGTAAAAACTAACACCTATCAATCTATGGGTGCCTCTGATTCTGAAACCTGCGGGAAGGTTACATTTAATATTAAGGCCCAGTAATTTTTTATCAACCTTTTAGCACTTAGTTTTGTAGGTGAAAAAAATCAAATTTGAATTACGATTCAGTTTTAAATTATTTATATGCTCGGTTACCCATGTTCCATCGCATTGGAGCTGCTGCCTACAAAAATGACTTAAGCAATACCATAGCCCTTTGCAAATCATTGGGAAACCCCGAACTAAAATTTAAAACCATTCATGTAGCCGGAACCAATGGTAAGGGGTCTACTTCTCATGCTTTGGCAGCCATTTTTCAACAGCATGGGTTTAAAACAGGGCTTTACACTTCGCCTCATTTGGTTGATTTTAGGGAGAGGATTCGCATAAATGGCGAAATGATTCCAAAAGACAACGTAATCACATTTATTGAAAAAAATAAAAACTTTATTGAAACCATCAACCCGTCTTTTTTTGAAGCTACAGTGGGCATGGCTTTTGAATATTTTGCTAATGAAAAGGTAGACATTGCTATTATAGAAACAGGGCTTGGAGGTAGGTTAGACAGTACAAATGTAATTACCCCAATCCTTTCAGTAATTACAAATATAAGCTTGGATCATACCGATTTGCTGGGTGATACTTTGCAAAAAATAGCCTGGGAAAAAGCAGGGATAATAAAACCCAATATTCCGGTGGTGATAGGTGAAACTCATGCTGAAACAAAAGAAATTTTTATTGAAAAAGCCGGGGAAATCAACTCTGAAATATTTTTTGCCGATACCAATCCCAATTATTTTAATACCAAAATAGTAACCGACCTATTAGGCGACTTTCAACAAAAAAATTTAGTAACCGCTCTTCAGGCTGTTGAGGTTTTAAAAACAAAAGGTTTTAATTTATCAAATTTTGAAGTAGCCCGAGCCTTGCAAAATATCAAAGGTTTAACAGGCTTGAGAGGCCGTTGGGAAATATTAAATACTAATCCCTATATTGTTTGTGATACTGGCCACAATCAAGGTGGGCTTGAAGCTGCTATGCATGAACTAAAAAAAATAACTTTCAAAAAACTATACATGGTTTTTGGGGTAGTTAGTGAAAAAAATACCAAATTAATCTGGCCATTGCTTCCCAAAAATGCTAACTATTTTTTTTGCAAACCATCCATTCCAAGAGGTAGGGATGATGAAGACCTTAGAAGGGAAGCAACCCATCATGGTATTAGTGGCAAATCTTTTGGAACTGTAAAAAATGCTTTTGAAGAAGTTTTAAAAATTGCCGAACCTGAAGATGCTATTTTTATTGGGGGTAGCACCTTTGTGGTGGCCGATTATCTGATGTCTTTTGAAAAATAAAAAGCCCCGGATTAAATAACCCGGGACTTTTTAAAAAATCTTGTTCTTCTACAATTTATTTAACTACTGTAAGAATCATATTTTTTACATACAATCTTGGAAACCCTGCGTTTGATTGTCTGTAGGCAATAGTCACAGGATACACACCATCTGGCACCAAAATATCCTTATTTTTGATTGAACCATCCCACCCTTTGCCAGGATCGCCTTTGTATATTATTTGTCCCCAGCGATCATACACCACCAATTCAACCCATTCAATAACTTGGCCCATCGGCTTCCATACATCATTTACGCCATCACCATTGGGCGAGAATATCTCAGGGAAATAGAGCCTGCAACCTAATTCATCAATTTTAATATCTACACTTGCCGAGTCTTTTCCGCATTTGTTTTCGGCCACTATCCAATACAATCCTGGAGTTTTTATTTTTCTGGTTGGCAGACTATAACCATCTTGCCATTTAAAGGTAGTGTTATCAGCATAAAACGTAAAGTCATAATTTAGAAGTGGGGCATCACAAAATACCGAATCATCAAAACCAAAGGTTAATACTGGAGGAATTGAAAAATAGACCCAAATCGAATCACTACCCTTGCAGTTCCCATTAAAGGCATCTACATAATACTTAGTTTTAGGTTGGTTTGGTGCAGTAATCGTAGATGCAGTGGCCCCTGTATTCCATTTATAGGTTTCGGCTGCCGAAGCTGTAACATCAAGCGTTGGCAATGTACCATTGCAAACTTGTATATCAGGACCCAGGCTAACAGCGGGGGTCATTTTGTAGGAATATGTTACACTATCCCGTTTAAAACAATATCCATCGGAAATAATTCCAATAAAAGTTCCTCCCGGATTATTTACGGTATAACCATTTGTGGTAGCCAACAGCACGTTGTTAGGTGTTTTCCATTGATAACTGGTAGCATTAATTTCAGTAATATAAATTGATTTGGAATAATTATCACAGAAAACTGAATCGGCTCCCAAATCCGGTATAAACATTTCAGGACGATAGGTTACTTTAATACTATCTCGACTTTTGCAAACACCATCGTCCCCCTCAACCCAATGAATTCCTCCGGGAGGGGTAGCATTTTTTCTAATACCAGGTGAGGTAGTATTATCCCACCATTTATAGGATTTAAATGCATACTTGGCCACATTTAAATCAATAGTTTGGTTTACACATAAAATGGTATCGCGGCCTAAATTAATTTTAACAGGTTTGGTAAATGTAACCTTAATGGTATCCGTAGTTTTACAAACTTTCTTAGGTAAATCTCTTAAATCTACATAGTATTTTCCGCTGGTAGTTATAGGGTAATTATAATTTTTGACTGAACCCATCCACGTATATTCCACATCAGTTAGTGGTGTAGCTATAGGATTTAGTGTAGCACCTTCACAAAGTGTTGTATCATTTCCCAATTTAAAGGGCAGAATACTATAAGTGTCTAGCACAATTGTGTCCTTTACCACACATGTTCCATTCGAAACCGTTACCGAATAAGTTCCGGCATTTTTAGCCAAATAAGTTGATCCAGAAGCATTGTCCTGCCATTTCCATGTTTTGGCTCCTGACAAGGCAGCATTAATTAGATATGAACCACCTACGCAGAAAGAGGTATCCTTACCTATACTAAATGTGGCCTTACTTTGGAAAGTTAAACTTATGGTATCACGTGAGCTATAGCACATGGTATCCTTTATCCTAGCCCAATAAATACCACTGGTTGTAACTCTTAAACTTGTGTCAGTACTTGCATCATTCCAAAGATAATTAGTAACGACTGAAGCGGTACCTTTTTTAGCATTTAGAAATATGGTATCTCCCATGCACAATATTGAATCTCTTCCAAGGTTTAATTTTGGAATTGACCTTGTTTTAACATACACGGTATCGTAGGTATAACATCCCGGTGCATTACCAGCCCGTGCCCAAACCATGCCCGAATCCTTAACAAAGATGGAGGCTAGGGTATCTTTGGCACCAGTACTCCAAAGATATTTTTGCCCATCAGAAGCGGTCAGTTTTAAACTATCAAACTGGCACATTAAGGTATCATTACCTAATGAAAATTTTGGAAATTTAATCACATCTACATATACTGAATCCCTTCCTGTGCAACCACCTACTTTCGCCTCGAGCCAAAACCAGCCTTTTTTGGTGGCGCTGTATGCCGGCACAGTACTACCATCATTCCATAAATAAGTAGCATTGGTTATACTCACTACTTTTACAACTTCCTGCCCATCACAAATCACCGTATCACTACCTAATTTAACAACCGGATTAGCAAAAATTGTCAATTTTTTTCTGGCGGTATCTGCATAACACTCTGCACTTGAAACCTTACGATAAAACTGCACAAAGACACTATATGTTTTGGGCGTAGTAAATTTGTGATAAACTGTAAAACCCTTTGCTTTATTTTTAGCTCCTGTACTTGGATCATCAAAGTTCCAAACTGCTGAATCAACTCCGGTAGAATCTGTTACAAACAATTTGGTTAGGGAATTTTCACATAAATTAGCCGCATTGTTGCCAAAATCAAATTCAGCCTTATTAAAAAACGAATTGATAAATGTTGGAATTCCCCATTGAGCATATCTACCTGTACCAAGGTCAACCGCATTAAGATTAAAACTACACGCAGTACCCTGACAGTTTGGTTTTTCAATGCAAGCAAGATATTGAGATCCACTCCCTAATCTTCCTCTGGTAAGGTAAATTTTTCCATCCAAGGCAAGTTGCATACCCCCACCAGAATTGGTGCTGAATGAATTGACCACTTTAACACAACTTGCGCCAATGGCATTAGCATTACCAGCTAACATATCCAATTGCCATAAACCATCACCTCCATCGCTTCCACCTACTATATAACTAGGCAAATAGAAACTAACGTAGAGATAGCGACCGTTGGGAGAAAGTTCCATTCCATATAGGCTACTAATATTTCCAACTCCTGATTTGATGTTTGATTTATCAATAATCTGCGGATTAGATACAGTGCCTGTTAAATTATCAAAATCATAAATTTCTATTCTACCTGCGTTATTAAAATATCTATTTCCTCCGTCCTGCTGGCCGGCAATTAGCGCTATGAGCTTTGTACCATCGGGTGTAAATTTCATATACCCTTTGCCATACCCCCTGGCGCCTGAACCTGACCTATTCCAAACTGGCCCTACTGAAGAAACAACCGGAGAACTGAGACCCAATGCGTTTAGCTTATAAGCATAAAATTTGTTATCATCACCAGTATGTCCCATTATCCATGTATCCACCTTGTTGGCATGCTTAATGGCACAAACTTTTTCGGCAGAATAAGTATTGGTGGTTGCCTTGGTAAGTAATGGGTTATTTTTTGATATTACCTGCCCTGCTCCACCGCTTGCTGCTGTATCCACGATAGAATATTGAAGTCCATCATCGCCCCACTCTGCATCGGCTGTAAAAACCCAATACCTGTTGCCACGTACTGGCTGCTGAACTATTATAGCGCTTTGAGTGGAGTTAACATCACCTTTTAATCCTGTGCCATTCGTCATGGTTGCATGTGATTTGGTCCACACACTCACGCCATTGGTATAAAAAAGCAGGTGCCCTTTAGTATTAGATATTGATGCCACACCATCTAAGGAGCTCATCACACCATTTGTTTGCACCACGGGAGCATTTTTTGTTCCATTAAAAGCAATACCACACCGATTCCCAAAATACCACCAAGTAGCTTCTTTTTGGGCTATTAAATTTAGGGTTATTAACGAAAAAAATACAAGGATGATTGACCTTTTCATATATGGATTTAAAGGCCGAAAGTAAATAATAATTAAATAACAAACAACACCTTACTCTATACCGATATAGAAAGGTACACGTGCCTGAATGCCCGATGTTCTAGA
This sequence comes from Bacteroidia bacterium, assembly GCA_046154525.1. Taxonomy (GTDB): domain Bacteria; phylum Bacteroidota; class Bacteroidia; order NS11-12g; family UBA9320; genus JABWCE01. The sequence goes on along the minus strand of JBJXDS010000262.1, from coordinate 10,200 downwards.
CATAGAACGGATAGTTTTATGCAACGTATATATATCCCCAAATTCCGCTTCTAATGCCGCCTTAGTTTGCTCTTCGCCTGTAAACGCTGCGATTAATTCTTCAATTTGGCTTTTTTGTTCAGGATATTCTACTATTTTATAGTCCTTTAATTTGGCTTTCCATTTGGCTATGTCAACGGCTTTATCCATTCCACCCATCACATCCACCAGGTTTAGTTTTTTGCCTTGCTCGCCTGTCCAAACTCTGCCTTGCCCAATAGAATCAACCATGTTTTTAGGAATGGAGCGCCCGATAGACACCCGTGTCAAAAATTTGTCATAAATACTTTCAACCAAATTTTGAATGACCTGATACTCTGCCGGTGTTAAAGGACGATCAATGCGTCCAAAATCAGAAAATTCACCTGTTTTTACATAGTCATAATTTATCCCCAACTTATCATTTAGTAGCTTTTGCATATTAGGCAGTAGTCCAAAAACGCCAATACTTCCAGTCAACGTGTAAGGATGCGCCACAATGGTATCGGCCGGTGTGGCTATATAATAGCCGCCTGAGGCAGCTACCTCGGCCATAGAAACGATTAATGGTTTTTTGGCTTTTAACAATTCCAATTCTCTCCAAATAATATCGCTTGCCTGGGCACTTCCTCCAGGTGAATTGATGCGTAACACAACAACTTTAATTTTATCATCTTCCCTTAGTTTTCTTATAAGTTCTGAAAATTTTTCGCTGCCAATTTGGCCCTTATCACCTTTGCCCATCACTATTTCACCATCGGCATATACAATCGCCATTTTATCCTTTCCCTTACTTTTGCCGGTAAATGTTTTTTTGTATTTATCAAGGGTTATAAAACTTATATCCTTAGTTTTTTTATCCTTAAGGCCCAGCTTATTTTTAATTTCCTCTAACACTTCGTCTTTAAAGCTCAACTTATCAACCAACCCATATTTAAGGGCATCAGCAGTAGTTCTGGCAAGCCATTTATTAGCAATTTCGTCAATTCTTTCTGGGCTCATTTTTCTACTGGCAGCTATTTTACTACCCAAATTACTCATTATCGAATGAAGGTATTCATCAATTTGTCGCCTGTTTTCAGGGCTCAATTTATCTAATATAAAAGGCTCTACAGCTCCCTTAAATTTTCCATGGCGAATTACTTGCATCTCTACCCCTAATTTATCCAATGCATTTTTAAAAAAGGTAACATTAGCCGAAAGTCCGTTGAACAATACCTCTCCTTCCGGATTTAGGAATATTTTATCGGCTACTGAAGCCAAATAGTAAGTATTTTCATAAAAATAATCGCCATAGGCATACACAAATTTTTTCGATTTTTTAAAATCCAGTATAGCTTCTCTTATTTCTTCTATCTTGGCAAAACCGGCCCCAATAAAAGTGACATCCAAAAAAATACCTTTTATATTAGGATCCGTTTTAGCATTTTCAATGGATGCAATAATCTCATTTAAACCCACCGCTTTTCCTATATTCGGCGAAACACCTCCAAAAAGATTAAAAGGTTCTTCTACATCCTGATCACTGATGTTATAATTAAAGGTGAGTTTTAAAACTGAATTCTTTTCTACATTTACCTTATCACTAGCCGAAAAACTAGCAGCTATACCAATCATCACAATAATGAATAGTATAAAAAGAATAACATAGGCTGTAATAGCCGCTAAAACGTATTTAAAAAATTGTCTCATCTGGTAAAATTGTTTAATTGTAATTTTGTAATTTTATAAACCTTTAAAAACACCAGTATTTAAAAGGGTTTCTATTGATTAGGGCAAAGTAAGGTAAGGATAAGAGTGATGAAATTTGTATATCGTTTAAGAGTAAATTTATTTCGGTAAAAACCGCATTCGTTGTGGCGATGCTAAAAATCTCGTCGTTACTCGCACGAAATACCTTATTTCATTTAATAAGTAAATCTTATGGCTAAGTAAATATTACGACCTGCCCCATTGATACCCGATGCAAATACTCGGTAATTGGTATCCAAAATATTTTCGATACCTCCTTGCAATACTAAATTTTTTGGTAAGTGGTAGCTTGCCCGAAAATTAAGAATCATCCAAGCTGGCATGCCTCCCTTTGGGGCATACTGTTGATTATCTTCTCCACTATTTGAATACTCTTTAATCTCCTTTTTACCATTAAACACGATTATACCTTCGCCTGTAATTTTTTTGATAGTATGACTGTATCCTAAATTGGCTGTAATGGGCGCTATGTGGTCAAGCGGTAGCTTTACCGGTGCTGTCGTTAGGGTTCCTTTGGTATAGCTTAAATTGGCATATACCTGCGAGTGATTTGTTAAATCGGCATTTATGCTTATTGAATATCCATAGATAACCCCTTTGCCACTATTTTGGTTGGCAAACACCTTGCTTTTGGTTGAGTCGTTATAATAAAATATAGAATCCTTACCATTTAAGGTAGCGCCACCAATGGTAATGGCATTGCTTAACAGGGTGTGCCAAACAGAGGTTTCTATCCTTATTTTTTTGGTGGGTTTAAAACTAACACCTATTTCATTGGTAATTGTTTGTTCTGGTTTTAAATCAGGGTTTGGAATTATTACATTTCCACTAAGGGTTTCAAAAACTTTTGATAAATCATCAATATTGGGTACTCTATATCCCGAAGAAGCCAAATAGGAAAGCTTTAATGATTTATTAGGAAAATAAATTACTCCTAAGTAAGCGGAACGGGTAAGGTTCGTTTGTTTTACCGATGTAACAGGCAATTGAAAAAAAGTATTGTCTTTTACTTCTGACTTTAGTGCCGACATACCAACTCTAAAACCATCGTTAAAAATTAATTTTGAACCATAATTTAGCGTGTGGGTAAAGTATATAGCATTATGGTTCAAGGTGTTTTTTCCATCTGGATAGCGGGTGCTTAAAGGTGTTACCTCTTCTGTTATTATGTTGGCTCTATGAGCCGTTGACTTCAATTTATTAGCCTGTCCGTCAAATCCAAACCTAATATTATTCCTCCTTAATTTTTTTTGAAAATCAAGATTGTAACCTATTACGCCTACATCTTCTACTCGTGTATCAAGGTCATTGCCATCAAAATTTCTTGAAATCCTGCTTTCCTGAATCCTTTGGTTGTTTACTCCAAGGTGTATGTTATTTAACCTCAATTTATTTTTAATATTTATATCATATCCTGCCAACAGACGGGTTTGCGGACCGTAATACCATTCGGCATATTTTGGCTTGCCTTTGCTTACTTCAGTCAAACGATCGTAGCGAGGTATATTACTTGAATTGGAATATTGAATATTCAGCTGATGTTCAACATTATTATTTTGTCTGAACAAAACCTTTTGCAATAAATCCATTTGGCTATAACCGCTGGTAGTTTGTAAATACTCATTTTCACTTATAACACCTGAATCCTTACCGCTAATTCTGGCCGCATACATGCCCCTTAGTCCAAACAAAGTATCGTAAAATGGGTTTTTATTTTTTCCCATTTTCAGGTCGCCAAACTTATTGTAGGAAATAGAAGTTAGGCTAGCCATTTTTTTAAAACCAAAATTAAAATTAATGTTAGTGGAATTTCCATTATTTGCTGAAGAAAATCTCTGCATCACTTTAAGTGTTAGTGGCTTTTTACCGTTGGCATCCAGTATGGGTTTTTTAGTTATAAAATGAACGGTTCCTCCTAAGGCATCACTGCCATATATGGTGGATGATGCCCCAAAAAACACTTCTACCTTTTCCAACACACTTGGGTCTATGGTTACTATGTTTTGCAAATGCCCGCCGCGATAGATAAGGTTGTTCATTCTTACCCCGTCTACAACCAACAATATACGGCTGGCTTCAAAGCCTCTTATAACAGGGCTGCCACCACCTTGTTGGCTTTTTTGAACCATTATTTGGCCTGTGTTTGCCAATATATCACCACTGGTTTGAGGATTATCAAATTGTATTTGTTTAGATGTAATCACGCTAATTTGTGACGCTACATTGCGTTTCATTTCTTCAGTTTTGTTAGCCGAAACTACTATTTCATCTAGATCAACGGATTTTTTTATAGTGTCACCAGCCTCCGTTTGGGCATAAATGGACACGGATGTTAAAATTATTATAAAGGTTAATACTAAGCGCATGGCTTTAATTTTTTAAAAAAATAAAATATTGAAAATGAATTTACATCAAGAAAAACAGAAGTCAAGGAATATATACTATCTATCTATTGTGTTTAATAGAAGTAACCTATTTAGATAAACTCTGCTTTTAATATTTTAAAAAAAATTGTGGAGGAGGTGTCAACGGGGCGGAATTATAAGAAAAATAATTTTCCGAATTGGATATAAAATTTGTTCTGCAAGTTATTTTGAAGGATACCGTCTCATTTGGTTCCTTTGAATGATATAAGGATTTAAAAAACTGAATTAATCTTTTGTTGTTATCCTTATTTTGTTGGTTACCTCCTAAAACTTCCGAAACAAGTCGATCTAATTTTTTATTGAGTTTAGTTTCTGTATTATCCCACCAACATCTGTAAAATATTGAATCTCCTTTTAATTCCCTTTCCACAATATCATACATCTGCCCTTTGAACTCAAATTCTTTGCAATGTTTCCACCGCAATGTTGTTTCCTTTTGCACTCTGGTAAACTTTAAAAGAACCAATTCGTTTTTATCCATTCCGGCTATCATTTGCCGTTTAACTTCATGCTTGGTCTGTTTTTTTTCGTATTTCAGCCAAATATAGGTTCCCGTTATTGGGGCTATTAAGCAAATAAGTAATATTATGGAAATAAGTATTTTCAAAAAATATCTTGCAACATTAAGCAAATGATTAATAAAAAAATAAAAAGACTTTAGGAACGGATTTAATAATTTTTAGTCAACCAAAATCCCTCTTTCCCGCTTACCATATTCTAAAATCCCGATACTCAAAATTTCTGTTCTCTGCACTATCTTTGCGCCATGAGTCAAAAACCAATTACAGAGTTTATTGAAAAATACTTTCTGCATTTTAATGCCGCCAGTTTAATTGATGCCGCCAATGGATATATTTCACATTTAAATGAAGGAGGAAAAATGATGATAACGCTTGCCGGTGCTATGAGTACGGCAGAGTTAGGTAAAATTTTAGCCGAAATGATAAGGCAAGATAAAGTGCAAATAATTTCATGTACCGGTGCCAATTTGGAAGAAGACCTTATGAATTTGGTAGCTCACGACCACTATGAACGAATACCCAATTACCGCGATTTAACCCCACAGGAAGAATGGGGATTATTAGAACGGGGATTAAACCGTGTTACCGATACGTGTATTCCTGAGGAAGAAGCATTTCGCCGCTTGCAGGGGCAAATTTATAAACTATGGAAAGAAGCCGATACCAATGGCGACCGAATGTTGCCACATGAGTTTATGTATAAAATGATTTTGAATGGTTCATTAAAAGAATTTTACCAGATAGACCCAAAGGATAGCTGGATGATAGCCGCTGCCGAGAAGAATCTACCAATCATTTGCCCGGGCTGGGAAGACAGCACCATGGGAAATATTTTTGCTTCCTATTGCATAAAAGGCGACCTGAAAGCAACCACCATGAAATCAGGAATTGAATATATGATTTGGCTTAGCGACTGGTATCGCAAAAATTCATCGGGCAAAGGAGTTGGTTTTTTTCAGGTGGGTGGCGGTATAGCCGGCGATTTTCCAATATGTGTGGTACCTATGATGTATCAGGATTTGGAATGGCACGATGTTCCGTTTTGGAGTTATTTCTGCCAGATAAGCGACAGCACTACTAGTTATGGTTCATACTCCGGGGCGGTGCCCAACGAAAAAATAACCTGGGGGAAACTGGACATCAATACCCCTAAATTTATCATCGAATCAGATGCTACCATTGTAGCACCATTGGTTTTTGCCAAGGTTTTGGGGTGGTAGGGATTTTTTTTGAACAGGAATTAAAAAGATTGTCATGCTAAACATGATTTTTGGGTTTTGTCATGCCGACGAAGGAAGCATTTTAATTTACAGTAAAAAGATTCCTCGTGCCTCGGAATGACAATCCTCCGCAGTTTGTCATGCTGAGGAACGAAGCATTTCTGCTCCGAAATTAGATTCCTTGTGCCTCGGAATGACAACCCGCAACTGCAGTCATGCTGAGGAACGAAGCATCTCTGCTCAATTACCTAACGCCAACCCGATATGCGCAATATGATGCCTTCCGTGCCAGCTATACAACGATATCAAATCTGTAATCCTTGATGTCCTTTGATATTGCGGATGAAAAAAGGTCCGGGATAGTTCTGTTTCACTAAGGGTTTCAAGCAAGGTTACCAACTTTAAATGAATATTTTCGATTATGGAAATAGAAACCGAAATATCTAAAATATCATTTTCTTTGGTTTTTACCCATAAATCTTCAATATACGGTCTAATGGTAGGGTTATCCTCGGTTAAAGCCAGTTTAAGCCGTATGTAACAATTTATATGGCTCTCACCAATATGATGAACGAGTTGTTTTATTGTCCAACTGCCTTCGCGGTAAGTTTTGGCCAGTTCAGTTTCTGATAAGCCACTTACCAAATTTTTTAAATTTTCCGGTAAAACTTTCAGGTCATTAATTTTCTCAGCTATTTGCTCTTTGGTATAGGTTTCACTTCCTATATGTTTTCCGATGGGGTATTTTAGATGTTCCATTGTGTTTTAAAATTAAACCCATTAACCTTTTCTTTTGTTTTTGAACCCATTCATTTTTCCTTCCCCATCTTATCCACCCCCTACAAAAAATCCCTCTTCATAATTTAACTTTGTGGTTGACCCCAAATAAATATCTATGCCCGATTTTGCACACCTCCATTGCCACACCCAGTTTAGTTTGCTCGATGGGGCTACAAGTATAGAAGGCATGGTAAAAAAAGCGGTGGCTGATGAAATGAAAGCCATTGCCATTACCGACCACGGCAATATGTTCGGGGCATTTAAGTTTGTTTCGGAATGCAATAAAAAAGGGATAAAACCCATTGTAGGCTGCGAGTTTTATGTGGTGGAGGATAGGCGAAAAAATAAATTTTCCCGTGAAAATGGGGATGTGCGACACCATCAATTGCTATTGGCTAAAAATGCCGAAGGTTATAAAAATCTTTCCAAATTATGTTCGTTGGGGTATATAGAAGGCCTGTATGGTAAATATCCGCGAATTGACAAGGAACTTATTTTAAAATACCATGAAGGCTTGATTGCCACTACATGTTGCATTGGGGCTGAAATTCCACAAGCGATTCTGAAAGAAAGTGAAGAGTTAGCCGAAGAAAAGTTTAAATGGTGGCTGGATTTGTTTGGCGAAGATTATTACATAGAACTGCAACGCCATAAAATGGAAGAGCAAGATAAAGTGAACGAAGTGTTGATGCGTTTTTCCAAAAAATATAATGTAAAAATGATCGTGTCCAACGATTCGCATTACCTGGATAAGGAAAACTCCAATGCCCACGATATTTTATTATGCATAAATACGGGCGATGTTCAAAGCACACCCAAAGGTGATTTTAAAGGTCAGCGTTTTGGTTTCCCCAATGATGAGTTCTATTTTAAGACCAAAGACGAAATGTCCACTTTGTTTCAGGATATTCCGCAGGCTGTAGAAAATACCATTGAAATAGTGGACAAAATTGAAAAGCTGGATTTAAAAAAACAGGTGATGTTGCCAGCCTTTCCTTTGCCTCCGCCTTTTACCGATGCTGATGATTTTTTGCATCATCTCACCTTTGAAGGAGCAAGAAAACGTTATGGCGAAATAAATTCAGAAGTTCAGGAACGTTTGGATTTTGAATTATCGGTAATAAAAAAAATGGGCTTTGCAGGGTATTTTTTGATTGTATCCGATTTTTGCGAAGCGGCTATAAAAATGAATGTGGCCGTGGGGCCTGGCCGTGGTTCGGCAGCGGGTTCAGCTGTGGCCTATTGCATTGGTATCACCAATATTGACCCGGTAAAATACCAGTTACTTTTTGAGAGGTTCCTAAATCCTGAACGGGGGAGCATGCCCGATATTGATACAGATTTTGATGATGAAGGCCGCCAAAAAGTGATTGATTATGTGATTGACAAGTACGGTCAAAACCAGGTGGCACAAATCATAACCTACGGCTCAATGAAAGCCAAATCAGCCATAAAAGATGTGGCCCGTGCTTTGGAATTGCCGTTGGACGAATCGAACATGTTATCGAAATTGGTTCCTGAATCGCCGGGGGTTACTTACGAACAGGTATTTGATTTACCGGAGGCTAAACTGAAAGATATTTATAATTCAGATGACATAAGCAATATCCTTAAACTCCGTGAAATTATAGGAACGAACAACCTTCAGGGAAGGGTTTTAAAAGAAGCCCGTTTATTGGAAGGTTCTGTGCGAAATGCGGGTGTACACGCTTCGGCGGTAATTATTGCACCAAGTGATTTAACGGAAATTCTTCCGGTTTGTACTCTCAAAGATTCAGCCATGTGGGTTACTCAATTTGATGGTAAAGTTGTGGAAGATGCCGGTTTATTAAAAATGGATTTTTTGGGATTGAAAACCCTTACCATTATTAAAGATGCCATTAAATTAATAACCCAAAATCATAATGTTACCATTATTCCCGATGAAATTCCGTTGGATGATGAAAAAACTTTGGAACTTTTTCAACGGGGCGATACCAACGGCGTTTTCCAGTTTGAAAGTGACGGGATGAAAAAAGTGCTTCGCGATCTTAAACCAACACGATTGGAGGACTTGATTGCGGTGAACGCTTTGTTTCGTCCTGGCCCTATGGAATACATCCCCAACTTTGTGGCTCGTAAGCATGGCCGCGAAAAAATTACTTACGATATTGAAGGTATGTCGGAATTTTTGGAAAGCACCTACGGAATTACGGTTTACCAGGAGCAGGTAATGTTGCTGTCGCAAAAGCTGGCAAATTTTAGTAAAGCCGATGCCGATACCTTGCGAAAAGCCATGGGTAAAAAGGACAAAGGCACGCTGGATAAAATGAAAGCTGCCTTTATGGAAGGCTGTCTTGCCAATGGCCACGACCTTAAAATTTGTGAAAAAGTATGGACCGATTGGGAAGCCTTTGCCCAATATGCCTTTAATAAATCACACGCCACGTGTTATGCCTACTTAGCCAACCAAACCGCCTATTTAAAAACCCATTATGCATCGGAGTTTATGGCCTCCATACTTACCCATAACAGCAGCAATATTGATCAAATTACGTTCTTTATGGATGAATGTAAACGCATGGGTTTGGTGGTAAAAGGGCCAGATATTAACGAAAGTGAGGTTAATTTTTCGGTAAATAAAAACGGGGACATACGGTTTGGTTTGGGGGCAATAAAAGGGATTGGCGAGGCGGCTACCATTTCATTAATAAACCAACGGCAAGAAGGAGGTAATTACTCCAGTATTTTTGATTTGGTATCGCGGGCCAATTTGCGGACTGTAAATAAAAAATCGCTGGAAGCATTGGCCTTAGCAGGAGCCTTTGATAGTTGGGGGCTAAACCGAAGTCAGTACATGGAAAAAGTGGCAGGTTCGTTGGTTACAGGAATTGAAATTGCCATAAAATACGGTGGCCAAATTCAAGATAATAAAGCCAGTAATCAAAACAGTTTGTTTGGTGAAGCAAATGGTGGCAAGGTTCAGGAACCAAAACTTCCATTTATAGACGAATGGAACCCCATTGAAAAACTGAATAAGGAAAAAGAAGTGGCTGGCATGTTTATAAGTGGACACCCACTGGACGATTTTCAATTGGATATTGATTTATTTACCAATACCGCCATAGCCGAACTTGAAAATTTAAACGCCATTAGAGGCCGGGACATTAAAATGGCAGGGATAGTAACCTTGTTTGAAGAACGGGTAACCAAAACCGGAAAACCCTGGGCTAAGTTTGTGTTGGAAGATTATAGCGGAGCCAAAGAAATAGCATTATTTGGTAATGATTATTCCAATTTCAGGCAATTCTTACAACTTAATGCCATGCTGTATTGTAACGCAGGCACAGCCACCAGCTATCGCAATCCTGAAGAGTTGGAATTAAAATTAAATAAAATATCATTCCTTGCGGATATTAGAAATACGAATTTAAAAAGTATTCAACTGCAGCTAAAAACAAATCAAATAAATCAGGACACGCTACTAAAAATTAAAAAATTAGT
>JBJXDS010000261.1:0-3307 GCA_046154525.1 Bacteroidia bacterium | reverse complement strand
AGATAATTAAACCAGCTGATGTTCCAAAAAAATCTTTAAATATAGCCCCGGTATAACCCATCATAGCCGAAACATCCAGGTCTAAAAGTATCAGTATCCGTGCCATATCAATAGGACTTAATGCACTAATACCTATCATCGCCTTTTCAATGGGATATTCGGCAAACTGGAAAGTGAGAAACAGAACCAAACCATCGAATAGTAAAGCAAAATATAGCCAGGACATTATTGAAATACCAATTCCTTTGGCTTTATCACGGGTTAGTATGGCGCTTAAAAATGCAATGGAAACAAATACTACCGAAATAATGCAGCCAAGTACCAACATCATACAACCTACCTTGTCGGGGGCATATATCAGTATGGGGATTCCGGCCCCAAGAAAGAAACCTACCATTAAACTAAGCGATAATCCTATAAAAAGGCTTATCCAGATAGTTTTTCGTTTAATAGGCTGGCTCAGGAGTAATTCGATAAATTCGGAGCTATTGTAAATATAAATGGTAGAAAAAAGAATGGAAACCAAAGGAACCGTAAGTAAAATGATATTGAGCAAAGTGAGCAACCCTTTTGTGCTGTTATCTTCCAGGCTAAAAGCGCTCCAGGCAAAGGCAGCCAGCAAAATGGTATATAGGAGTACTATTTTGTTTTTAAGAATATCTAAAAATATAAATTTTGTTATCCTTATCATGCCTGTTGTTGTTTAAGAATATTGGCAATAGCCTTCGATATTTTTTCCTCACCTGTGTCTTTTATCAATACGTCCAGGTCTTTATGGAAAACAATTTTGCCATCCTGAATAAAAATAAGCTGGGTTATCAAATCGTCCAGTTCACTAAGAAGGTGAGATGTTATAAGTATGAGTTTCCCTTTTTCTTTTTCAAGAATAATTTTAGCCTTCAAAATTTCGGATGCCAGGGGATCAAGACCAGCCGTGGGTTCATCTAAAATTAACACATCGGGGTTAAACAAAAATGCAAGGGTAGCGCTGACTTTTTGGGTAGTTCCTCCGCTAAGGGTACTCATCTTTTTATCAAAAAGTCCTTCCAGTTTAAATTGGTGTAAAAGATCTTCATCCAATTCATCATCAGATTTACGGATGTTTTTTATCATTTCTATGACCTGGCCAATGGTCATATTGTCGGGATAACGACCAATCTGCGGCATATAACCAATATGACTGCGATAGTTAAAATCGTTTTTAATGCTTTTGCCGTTGAACAAAATTTCACCCTTATTGGGCATTACCATTCCTAAAATACTTTTTATAAGAGTGGTTTTACCGCAACCGTTCGGGCCAATCATGGCAACACATTCACCCTTCTTAAAATTAAGATTTATATCATCCAGTACACGGATTTTTCCAAATTGTTTTGATATATTTTTTACGTCTATCAAAGCGGTAATGAACGCATTAAGGGTTTATTATCTATAAAATTTTCCGGGGTTAAACTGGGCAAAACCTTTTCTGATTTGTCAAGCAACATTACTATTATACTGCGGTAAAGTAGCATGGCCGATGGGTTATTTTCTACAATTACAGAAAACAAACTGAGCGGATGATAGGGAACATCACCAATTTTATCTTTATTTAAATCATATCCCTCATATTTATCCCAATAGTTTTTATCAAAGGTGTTTAAAACCAGGCTGCCATTGGTACTGATGTCGAATGTGTTTCCCAGGAAATTATTATTTTCGATGGTGTTATCCATGCAGCTTGCCTGGATTTTCATTCCCCAGCCATTGCTTTCAAAAACATTTTTAAGAACCTTTATTCTACTGGTTCCTTCCATAAAAATGCCTGAAGTATTTTTGCAAAATTTATTTCCATGAATATAACTATCCGATATTTCCTTTAACAGCATTCCATAAGCTGCATCGCCCCAGTTTTCTTCAAATGTATTGTTCATCATTATCACATTTTTGGTAAACATTACCGCCACTCCAGCCCCATTATTTCTGAATAAATTAGTAAAGTAGGCATCATTATTGGAAAACATAAAATGCAAACCGTAGCGGATATTACTGAATGAGATGTTTCGCCAAATAACAGAATTGGTTACAAATTCGAAATAAATTCCATCGCGGTGACCAGAAATATTGTTGGCGATAATTTGCAAACTGTCACTCTTCCAACAATGAATACCGTTGCCTATCTGCTGCTCCTCTTTACCAAACGCAACAATTTTATTATTTTTTACCAGGCAGTTTTTCCCATATTGAATATAAATACCAAAAAAATTATCATACAAAAAATTATCGCTTATGTTTACATTATTGCTGTTGTATACCTTAATTCCGCCAGGATCATCTAAAGTTGCATAGCTGGAATGCTGTACCCTAAATCCTTTAACAGTAACATTATGAGCTTTAATTGAAAGTACCTCAAATTTCCGATCTCCATCCAATACTGGTATTCCTGACCCAATAAATGTAATCGACTTATCAATTATTATATTGCCTTCCTTATAAAGGCCTTTTTCAACAATAACGGTATCGCCATTATTACTTGAAAGTAGTGCAAGTTTTATTTTTTTATACAATTGCGCTTCACCAACCTTAACTATTCTTGCCTCTGCAGTGTAACTAAAGAAAATTAAAATTAATATTTTTAGGTGTTTCATGAAATTGTTACTGGTCAATTTGGTCCCATGAAGTAGTTAGAACATTGTATTTTTTTGCAATTGATAGGGCTTTATTCTTATCATTAAATGCAGCAATATTTCCGCCCATAGGGCTTTTAAATTCTGACGATTCAATAAATATAGCTGTTTCAGCGTCTATCAATGTGTTGGTTGAAGAGTAATCATTTACAAAAAAAGCCAGGTATTTAGTTTTTTTGTTTTCCACCTTATATCTAAGCAAACAGCCAATATCATCAAACTTATAAAAGCGGCCTTTAGAGGTAATTAATTCACAGCCGAATCTGCTATCGGTAATAGTCATTTTACAGAATTCGCAATTATCCCGATTCAAAACAATTGGTTCAGGTTGATTTGAAACGCAAGAATTCATTCCTAAAATAAATGCAATCATCATAAATACACTTACCTTGGATTTTGAATTCTTAAACCTATTAAAAAACTTGGTTTCATTCAATACGGATACTAACATCAGTAATCCGCTAATGATAAAAAACCACCCACCTTTATCCGGAACCGAGTAGGCTCCAAAATTTAAAAGCTGCTTAAAACCTATGAGTGGTGGTTGATAGGCCATTCCCGGAACAATAATAGCTGCTTTAGGATCAAGATTGTGTCCGTAATTATACTCCCATCTCCAAAAATCAACCATGGCTATTATG
>JBJXDS010000260.1:0-19933 GCA_046154525.1 Bacteroidia bacterium | reverse complement strand
ATTAAGAGTTTTCAAAAATCAGTTTATTTTTTTCTAATTTCAAAAGGATAGGTTTGGCTTTATTAACATTTCCGGCAATTATTTGTTTGGAAAGCTCGTTTAGCACTTCCCGTTGCATCACCCGTTTTAGTGGCCTTGCCCCAAATTGAGGGTCATAACCCAGGTCGCCCAGCCAGTCCATTACTTCATCAGTGGCTTGTAATTCAAAGCCCAAAGATGCCATAGACTCAGTCACATTTTTAAACTGCAATTCTACTATCTGCCTTACTTCCACGCGGCTTAGCGGGGTAAACATGATGACTTCATCTATCCTGTTTAAAAATTCAGGACGAATCGTTTTTTTCAATAATTCAAACACTTCCGACTTCGCCGAGGCCAACACTTCATCGTGATTTATATCACTCAAATCATCGTATTTTTCCTGAATAATATGACTGCCTATATTAGAGGTCATAATGAGGATAGTGTTTTTAAAATTGGCTGTCCGACCCTTGTTATCGGTCAATCTTCCATCATCCAGTACCTGCAATAAAATATTAAACACATCCGGATGGGCTTTTTCAATTTCATCCAAAAGTATAACTGAGTAAGGTCTGCGACGTACAGCCTCAGTCAATTGACCTCCTTCATCATACCCAACATATCCCGGCGGGGCACCAATGAGGCGGCTCACGGTATGTTTTTCCTGATATTCACTCATATCTATTCGTATCATTGAACTTTCCTGGTCGAATAAATATTCGGCCAGGGCTTTGGCCAATTCGGTTTTTCCTACCCCGGTAGTTCCTAAAAATATAAAGGAACCAATAGGTTTTTTAGGGTCGCTCAATCCGGCACGGCTGCGGCGGATGGCATCGGAAATAGCGGTGATGGCCTCTTCCTGTCCAACTACTCTATTGTGAAGTTCTTCTTCCAAATGCAATAATTTTTCCCGTTCGCCCTGCAACATACTCTTTACCGGAATACCTGTCCATTTACTCACAACATCGGCTATATCTTCGCTGTCCACTTCCTCTTTTACCAAGGCTCCGCTTATTTGTTTATCCTGCAATTCAGTGTTTAGTTTTTCCAAGGCTACCTCGGCTTCCTTCACTTTTCCATAACGAATTTCGGCAACTTTGCCATAATCGCCCAAACGCTCGGCCAGATCGGCTTCGTGTTTCAGGTTTTCAATAGTTGTCTTTTTAGTTTGGATTCCTTCTACAATGGCTTTTTCACTTTGCCAGCTTGCTTTTAGTTCATTTCGTTCTTCACCCAATTTGCTGAGTTGTTTATTTATATCCTCTACTTTTTTGTTGTCCCCTTCCCGCTTGATGGCTTCTTTTTCAATTTCCAATTGCATAATGCGGCGTTCCAGTTCATCCAATTCTTCAGGAACTGAATCGATTTCCAAACGGAGTTTTGCAGCGGCTTCGTCCATTAAGTCAATGGCCTTATCCGGCAAAAACCTGTCGGAAATATAGCGTTGTGATAATTCAACCGCAGCAATAATGGCTTCGTCTTTTATCCTCACTTTGTGATGCACTTCGTAACGTTCTTTCAATCCTCGAAGAATTGAAATGGCATCCTGGGTATCGGGTTCTTCCACCATTACCGATTGAAACCTGCGTTCTAAAGCTTTATCCTTTTCAATGTATTTTTGATATTCGGCTAAAGTAGTTGCTCCAATTGCCCGCAATTCTCCACGGGCTAGGGCCGGTTTTAAAATATTGGCGGCGTCCATAGCTCCGTCTCCACCGCCACCTGCTCCAACTAAGGTATGTATTTCATCAATAAACAATACAATTTCACCATCGGCACCTATCACTTCTTTGATAACGGCTTTTAGTCGTTCCTCAAACTCCCCTTTGTATTTTGCCCCAGCTATTAACGAACCCATATCCAATGAAAAAATAGTTTTGGATTTTAAATTTTCTGGAATGTCACCATTAATAATTCTATGAGCTAAACCTTCGGCTATGGCGGTTTTACCTACCCCTGGTTCACCAATAAGGATTGGATTATTCTTAGTTCTTCTACTTAATATTTGAAGTACCCTTCGTATTTCATCATCCCTTCCAATTACCGGATCCAATTTTCCATCACGGGCCAACTGGTTTAGGTTTTTGGCATATTTGCCCAAGGCATTGTATTGCTCCTCGGCACTTTGGCTGGTAGCCCGACTATTTCCCCGCAATTCTAAAAACGCCTTTTTAATATCGGCAGCTTTTACACCAGCATCTTTTAATAAATTAGAAACCTGATCCTTGCCTTCCAGTAATCCTAAAAAAATATGTTCTATTGTTACAAACTCATCGCCAAAGGATTTTAACATTCCCTGCGCTTTAAGTAAGGCTGCATTGGCATCATTGCTCAAATATATTTTATCATTGGCGCCATGTTGAACGGAATAAGATTGTAAAACGGCATCTAAAGCCGATTCAATCCTTCCCTGATTAGAATTCACTTTTTTTAAAGCATAACTCAAAACATTTTCATCTACTATAAATAGCCCTTTAAGTAAATGTCCAGTTTCGATAGAAGGGTTTTTTGATGCAAAAGCTAACTCCTGTGCTTTTTGAACAACTTCCTGAGATTTGATTGTAAACTGATTTAAGTTCATGCTCCTATTAGGTCAAAAAGAAGTCCTTCGTATTTTATAAGCCAAATTGACTTTTTAAAAAATCGAATGAAGTCAAATAGTCACATTATCAGGTGGTTTGAGTTTGATTTAAAGTCAGAATGACCTAAATTAAAAGAAAACTTTGCTTCAAGATAAGTAATCTTTTTTTAAAATCTTTCCTCATTTACTTTTTACCGCTAATAAAGTATTGCACATCAAATACTATTTTTATAAAGACCTTCGTTTTAACAAAAATCAGAAACATGAAACCTATTTCAACTTTTATTTTCGGCATTCTATTTGGCCTATCGGCATTTGCTCAACCCGCTGATAGTGTAATCATTGAACCCCAAAATTTACCCCTTAATGAAGAAGGTAAAGCCGATGCTTACTCTTGGCTATCTAAAGATGGATTGCGAATTTATTTTACCAGGGATAATTCAGATGATGAAATATGGAAGGCCGAACGAAAAAGCCTGACAGAAGAATTTAAAAATCCTGAATCCATTGCCATAAAGGGAATAGGTGGGGGCAACGATGTGTTTTCATGCTGGTTAACCGAGGATGAAAAAACCTTGTTTTTTGTAACACATGAAGGAAAAAACGGATTTTCGACCACACTATATAAATCAACTTTTGACCCATTTAACAAAGAATTTATTAACCCAATAAATATAAACTTGAACGGAGGTGAAATATCTGAAACCTCTTCTATTTTTATTTCAGGACCTTCGTTGACTGCCGACTTAAAACAACTTTTTGTTTATTACAACGATGAACATTCTTTGGAACAAATTGCGTGGTTTACAACTACGGATGGTGCAACTTATAATTTTAAAAAAATTGTAAACGATGGAACAAACTACTGTCCCGGCAGTTTGGCTGATAACGGACTTTCTTTTTATTTATCATTAAGGGATGAAAGTAATTTACTTGTGAAACTAACCCGCCCAGATTTAAGCTCTGATTTTGGCAACCCTCAATATTTTAAGATTGATAAAAATATAAATGAAGGTAAGAACTATTACCAACCAAGTGTAAATACTGAACTTGGAATAATATCACTGACCTATGGTGAGGGGACATGGGAAACTAATAATCTGGCTATTATTAAACTTCCAACCGAAAGAACACAGCCTGAAGAAAAAACCAATTTTGAGGTGGCGGAAATCGATTCTATTGAATCAGCTGAAATAGAAGTAACCGAAGATTGGGCTGCCGATACTGCGATAATCTTTCAAAATGTTTGGCAATTTGAGGATGTAGAATTTTTACCATCAGATTCCATTGCCTATGTTTTAGCCGCTGATTGTACATTTGGATATGATGATTCTGAATTGAAATTTATAGCTGTATCGTCAACGGATGACACCTTATCTTTTGACACTAATGACGATTTAATAATTCCCGTTTCATATAATCAAACATCATATTTTAATGCTATGCCTAATCCTGCTTCCAGTTCGTTTAGGATTATGTATTATTTAAAAACCAACAAAACCGAACGGCCAATTTTTGAAATAACCAACTTAAGCGGACAAATTTTAAAACGATTTGAATTGGAAAGCACCTCAGGAAATTTTGAAATTGATATAATGGGATTGGTGGAAGGACTTTATTTATATAAAATAAGAACTTCTGATTTTGCTAGCCCGGTTAAAAAACTGGTGGTAAAACGATAATTTCAACTTTTACAAAGTTTTGGAACTTTGCAATCGTTTTTAACAATTTAAATCGAAAGTTTATTAATCATACCTAAAATATAATCGGGTAAAGGTTTTCGTTTGTCTACCGCTTCCTTAAAGGATGTAAAACTTATTTTATTGTTAATCATCCCTACACATTCATTTTTTCCACCTTCTAATAATCTTTCAACAGCCGAAACCCCAAGCCGGGTAGCCAAAATTCTATCCCTGGCCGATGGGCTTCCTCCTCGTTGTATATGGCCTAGAATAGTAGTTTTTATATCCAATTCAGGAAATTTAGATTTCAATTTTGCGGCAGCTTCAATGGCTCCTCCTTGCTCACCTTCGGCCACCACAATAATTGAAAATGATTTTTTTCGCTCCTTTCTTTTTTCGAAAATATCGAACAATTTAGTTTCATCTATCTGGTCTTCTGGTATCAATACTGCCTCAGCCCCTCCGGCAATACCTACAGCAAGTGCAATAAAACCAGTGTCTCTTCCCATTACTTCTACCAAAAAAACGCGGTTATGCGAATCGGCGGTATCCCTTATTTTGTCAATGGCTTCCATGGCTGTATTCAAGGCAGTGTCGTATCCTATTGTAAAATCGGTACCGAATAAATCGTTGTCAATGGTTCCTGGCACACCAATACTTGGTATCCCAAACTCTTCATAAAAAATACCGGCGCCGGTATAAGTTCCATTTCCACCTATACACACTATACCTTCTATTCCATGTTTTTTAATAGTTTCAAACGCTTTTATTCTTCCTTCCTTTGTCCTAAATTCTTCGCTTCGTGATGATTTAAGAATAGTTCCTCCGCGTTGAATAATATTGGCTACCGACTCTGAATTAAGATTTATTAATTCATCCTTTATCATTCCATCGTATCCACGCAAAATCCCAGCCAATTGCAAATTATGGTAAATACCCGTTCTTACCACTGCCCGTATACAAGCATTCATTCCTGGCGAGTCGCCTCCAGATGTAAAAACAGCTATTTTTTGCATAGTTCAAAAATAAAAAAGCCCCGCCGAAGCGAGGCTCATTTTATAAAATATTTTTATATTTTCCTTTTAAATTGAAACGAAACGTAATCTTTATTATCACCTTGAGCAGGTAATTTAACCACCGCGGTTATTAGCACCAATACCTTATCATTGCTTCCTCTAACTTTAGCAATATACAACTCATCCTTAGCTACAACCATCCATTTTTTGGTAGCACCTGATGCAGTCCAAGCGGCTTCTAACTGACCTGTATTGGTAATATCATCAAAAGTATAACCTGTTACTTTTTTAAAAATGGTGCCATTTTTTGAAGTCCATCGGCCTGGCCAATTGATAATCTCAGTTGTTGTACAAGAATCATGAATATCTTTTTCAGATGCTGGGTCTCCACTAAAACGAGGAGTTCCATCCATTAAATCAAATGCCCCGGCAAAACCATTCGGTGAATTTATGTTATAAACTTTAAATGTTTGGTTACTATTATCAAGTAAAAAAGGTTTTAGCGCATCTCCTGACGCGGCAGAAGTGGTAGTAACAGTAAACGATTTAGTGGTGGTTTCACCTCCGTCATCTGTTGCTTTTATGGTCCAAACTTCTGTAGCAATAGCGGCATACGATTTTCTACTAAGCTTAATTTTGGCATTGGCACTATTTATAGTTGAATCAAATTGAGGAGAAATTCTTCCATTTACTACAGAAGTTACCTCTACTGTTTTCACCTTTGAATTATCTGAAACATTAAAGACAATCGTAAATGCTTTATCTCCATCCATGGTTACATCGCCTACAATTGAACCACTTTCGGCAATTAAATCAATTCCCGGAGCCGGATTTAATTTTTCTTCAGGACCACAAGAGTTAAGAGAAAAGGCTGTTATTAGAGCCGTTAATGAGAATGCAATAATTTGTTTAATTTTCATAATAATTTTTTTTTAATGGGCTGCAAAGTAATAACCATTTTCTTTTATAAACAAGAATTACAATTATAACTTTAATGATTACCATTGCTAAAAATTAATGGCATATCAATTGCCTTATTTAG
This sequence comes from Bacteroidia bacterium, assembly GCA_046154525.1. GTDB lineage: Bacteria > Bacteroidota > Bacteroidia > NS11-12g > UBA9320 > JABWCE01. Next base: position 13,591 of record JBJXDS010000260.1, on the reverse strand, counting down.
ACCCTATTTATAACAATCATTTAAACTGACATCCTGTCCATGAAGAATAATATATTTAGCTTTGACGAAACAGATCCTGAAAACGATGGGGCTGATTTTATAGCATTGATGTCGCCAGAGGGTGAAGATTCATCAGAAAAAAACCACAAACCAAAAGAACTTCCAATTCTACCTTTGCGCAACACGGTGCTTTTTCCGGGAGTTGTTATCCCAATTACTGTTGGAAGGGATAAATCAGTTAGACTTATAAAAGATGCCTATAAAAGGGATAAAATAATAGGGGTGGTTTCACAAAGAGATGCCAATAATGATGATCCCTCATTTGATGATTTATATTCAATTGGTACCGAAGCAATAATTATTAGAATGTTGCGAATGCCGGATGGAAATACAACAGCAATTCTTCAGGGAAGACGCAAAATTGAAATAAAGGAAACTATAAAGACCAACCCTTACCTTGTATGTGTGGCTCATCCGGTAGTGGATGAAAAGCCTAAAAAAAATAAGGATAGCAAAGCCCTGTTGGCATCTATAAGAGATATGGCAGCCAAAATAATTGACCTTTCACCCAATATACCAAGTGAGGCCAATTTTGCATTGAAAAATATTGACAGTCCTAATTTTCTTATTAATTTTATTTCTTCCAACCTCAATATATCAGTAGAAGAAAAACAAATTGTACTAGCTACTACTTCTTTTGCAGATAAGGCCGCATTAATGTTGACCCATCTTAACAATGAGTTGCAACATCTTGAACTCAAGAATCAAATTCAAAGTAAAGCGAAAGTTGATATTGACAAACAACAGCGTGAATATTTCCTTCACCAACAAATGAGAGCAATTCAGGAGGAACTTGGGCATGATTCACCGGATAAAGATATTGAAGCCTTAAGGGTAAAGGCATCGGCAAAAAAATGGGATGAAAAATTAGCAAAAGTATTTAATAAGGAGTTAGATAAGCTAATGCGAACCAACCCTGCAGCTCCTGATTTTTCAATAACCTATAATTATTGTGAACTCCTACTTGAACTTCCCTGGAACGAGTTTAGCAAAGATTATATTGACCTAAAGAAGGCCCGAAAAGTCCTTGATAGCGATCATTTCGGTTTAGAAAAAGTAAAGGAAAGAATTCTTGAATATCTAGCTGTTTTAAAATTAAAAGGAGATTTTAAAAGCCCCATTCTCTGTTTATATGGCCCTCCAGGAGTTGGTAAAACTTCATTAGGCAAAAGCATCGCTAAGGCTATTGGCAGAAAATATGCCAGAATGTCTTTGGGTGGTATGCACGATGAGGCCGAGTTGCGTGGCCATCGTAAAACATACATTGGAGCTATGCCTGGCAGAATAATTCAAGCCTTAAAAAAAGCTGGTACCGCTAATCCGGTATTTGTGTTGGATGAGGTTGACAAAATTGGTCGTGATTTCAGAGGGGATCCTTCATCGGCATTGCTTGAAATTTTGGATCCTGAACAAAACACGGCATTTTACGACAACTATGTTGAACATGAATTTGACTTATCAAAAGTAATGTTTATTGCTACAGCCAATAGTTTAGATACTATCCAACCTGCTCTTTTAGACAGGATGGAAATTATTGAAATAAATGGATACACGGTAGAGGAAAAGGTACAAATAGCAAAAAATCACCTTATAAAAAAACAATTAGGCGAACATGGTTTAAAATCCGGTGACCTTAAGTTTTCGGATAAAATACTTGAAATAGTTGTAGAAAATTATACCCGTGAATCGGGTGTAAGAGCACTTGAAAAAAGAATTGCTTCACTTGCCAGGTATAGAGCCAAGCAAATTGTTGGTGAAGAAAATTTCGAATCAAAAATAGATGACGCTTATGTAAAAAAAGTTTTGGGCCGCCAGCGAATAGATAAAGAAATGTATCAAGACAATAGTTTTGCAGGGGTAGTTACCGGTTTGGCCTGGACCTCGGTAGGAGGCGAAATTTTATTTGTGGAAAGTAAAACCACCAAAGGCAACGGAAAACTAACTCTTACAGGGCAATTAGGGGATGTAATGAAAGAATCGGCCATTACCGCTTTAACATTTTTAAAGGCCAATGCAGATTATTTGGATATTAATCCTAAGGTTTTTGATCAGTATGATGTACATATACATTTTCCGGCAGGTGCTGTCCCAAAGGATGGGCCATCGGCAGGTATTACCATTCTTACTTCTTTGGCGTCTTGGTTTACTCAGCGAAAATTAAAATCCAATCTTGCTATGACTGGAGAAATTACCTTGCGTGGAAAAATACTACCTGTTGGGGGCATTAAAGAAAAAATACTAGCGGCCAAACGAGCTGGAATTAATGAAATAATAATGTGTGAAAACAACAGTAAAGATGTGGAAGACATAGGCAATAATTACACAAAGGATCTCAAATTTCATTATGCAGTTAATATGTTGCAGGTACTTGATCTTGCCTTACTGAAAGAAAAAGTAGATAGGCCTGTAGTTTTTGATATTACCGAGAAATTAATTGAAAAGTAAAAATAAAAAAATTAAATTTTTTTATTTTTCAGAATTACTTAATACCCATATTTTTCTCCCCACCTCTGTCTTAAATATTTTCTCAATTCTTCTTCTTTAATATTTTTTCCTGGGTTGTAAATAACTGTGCCGCTTAATGACTCGGGCAAAAACTCCAAATCCACAAAACTTTGGTCGTATTGATGAGCATATTTATAGTCTTTGCCATAACCCATATTTTTCAAAAGTTTGGTTGGGGCATTTCGCAAATGCAAAGGAACAGGTTGGTCTCCTGTATTGTTTACCACATCCATAGCCTTTTCAATGGCCATATAGGAGGCATTGCTTTTGGCTGAGGTAGCTAAATATATTGCCGTTTGGCTTAGTATAATTCTGGCTTCAGGCATTCCTATTATTTGAATGGCCTGAAAACATTGGGTAGCCATAAGTAAGGCATTGGGATTAGCATTGCCAATATCTTCGCTCGACAAAATAATCATTCTACGAGCAATAAATTTTATATCTTCTCCTCCATCCAGCATTCGGGCCAGCCAATAAATAGCACCATTCGGGTCACTTCCCCTGAGGCTTTTTATAAAGGCTGAAATAATATCATAATGTTGCTCACCAGACTTATCATACAAGGCCATTTTTTGTTGCAACACCAGTTCTACAGCATTATTTGTAATTATCACCTTTCCCTTTTTTAAAGTCGTTTGCACCATCAGATCAAACAGGTTTAAAAGCTTTCGGCCATCACCTCCGGTAAACCTGAACAAGGCTTCTTTTTCTTTAATTTCAATATCTATCGACTTTAAATATAAATCCTTTTCAATAGCCCTTTTTAAAATTTTATCTAAATGTTCTTCTTCAAAAGCCTTTAAAACATAAACCTGACAACGACTGAGCAAGGCACTAATAACTTCAAAACTTGGATTTTCAGTAGTGGCACCAATCAGGGTAATAATTCCTTTTTCTACAGCCCCAAGTAAAGCATCTTGCTGGGATTTATTGAACCGGTGAATTTCATCAATAAATAATAATGCACCACCTTGCTCCTTAGCTTTATCAATGACTTCGCGTAAATCTTTTACCCCAGAACTTATAGCACTTAAACTGTAAAAAGGCAATTGCCAGGTTAGAGAAAGTAACTGAGCCAATGTAGTTTTCCCAACGCCAGGAGGACCCCAAAATATTAAACTTCTGGCGGTATGGGTTTCGGCTAATTTTTGAACTGGTTTTCCTTCACCCAATAAATGTTCCTGCCCGATGAATTCTTCCAGAGTTGTTGGCCTGACTCTTTCGGCTAATGGGATATTTGAAACAAGGGTTTCCATGTAGTATTTTTAAATCTGACAGGTTTTTAAAACCTGCCAGATTTGATTAAAAGTTTTAAAAACTTCTGTTATGTAAATAAACTAACAATTCCTTTAAGTCGTGTTTCTTTGATTCTTTCACCTTTAAATCCTTTAAATTTTGCGAAGCCAAACCAAAGTAATTTTCAGATAAAGATTTTAAATAAACATCCGAACCAATTTTTATAAAGAGACTTTTAAACTCTTCTATTTTATGTGTATCGCTTATATTTTTATCATTGCTTAAAACTTCAATTTTATCCTTTTCCGTTTGCATGGCTTTAATAAGCATTATGGTTTTTTTGTTTGATAATATATCTCCTCCTGGTTGCTTCCCAACCAATTCAGGAGTTCCAAAAGCATCCAAATAATCGTCCATCAATTGAAACCCAATTCCTATATTCACTCCAAGTTTATATAATTTCAAAGCCTCATCCTTTGGAGCATCAGCTACAATAGCACCCAACTGAAGACTACAACCCAACAAGACAGAAGTTTTTAAGCGAATCATTTCTAAATAATCGGTTTCAGTTACGTCGGTTTGGGTTTCAAAATTCATATCCATTTGCTGGCCGTCACAAACTGCTGCTGCCATTTTATTGAATACCGAAAACAATTCGGGTAAATATTTTTCTTCCGATTTAAGGAGACATTCGTAAGCCTTTACCAACATCAAATCTCCGGAAAGTATAGCAATATTTGTATCCCATTTTTCATGAACAGTCAGCTTGCCCCGTCTCACCGGGGCTTTGTCCATAATATCATCATGGATTAATGAAAAATTATGAAAAATTTCAACCGCCAAAGCAGATGGAATGGCCTTTTCAATTATACCTGAATATAATTCACACCCCATTAAAGTCAAAACCGGACGGATACGTTTTCCACCCAAACCAATCATATAATTTAAAGGGTCATACAAATTTTGAGGAGAACCTAAGAAGGGATTCTTTTGGATTTCTCCTTCAATTCTTTTTAATAATTCAAAATATGATTTTAGCATTTGAAATTTATACTTATTAAGAAAACAACCGCCTATCCTTCTTATAAGGGGACATTGGCTTCGACATTTTCTAATTTGTAAATTTTAAAAATTTCACTTTCCATTTTGTTTCACTATAATCCAAGGTCGGCCTTCCTCCTACGTGGGTTAAAGGGCCGTGAATTCAAAATCAACCAGCCTCTTTGGAATATTCGTCCGTTTTACTCTTATCATGGTTACATCACCCATTTGATGTTTTATACCTTTCCGCATCCCTAAAACATAACGTCCTTTTTCAAAAAATTCATAAATATCATCCGTCATATCTTTCAAACGTATCATGCCTTCGCATTTGTTTTCTATAATTTCCACATAAATTCCCCATTCCGTAATTCCGGTAATAATTCCTTCAAATTTATCACCTATAAATTGAGTAATATATTCGGTTTGCTTGTATTTAATAGAAGCCCTTTCGGCTTCCACAGCTTTTTGCTCCCGTTCGCTACTCCATTTACATGCCGCTTCCAAACTACTTTGATCAATTGGATTAATCTTATTGAGCATTTTAAATAAATACCTATGGGCTAGCAAATCGGGGTAGCGGCGAATGGGCGATGTAAAATGCGCATAATAATCAAAACCCAAACCAAAATGTCCCTGTTTTTTGGTGGTATAAAACGCCTTTTCCATACTACGAATAGCCAAAGGTTGAAGGATTGTTGAAACTTGTGTTCCTTCAATTTCAGCCGTCATCACATTAATACTCTTTATATATTCATCCTGCGATTCAGTGCTTATTTGAAACCCAAACCTAGAAGCTATGGCTGCAAATTCCATCATTTTATTGGGAACCGGTGGCTCATGAAATCGATAAGGAATTGAATAAGGTTTGTATTTAGTTCCTACCAAAGTGGCTACCCGTTTATTGGCTAATAACATAAATTCTTCCACCAATTTATGGGCATCCTTTCTTACTTTTTTATACACTTCAATAGGTTTGCCAAGTTTATCAAGTTTAAATTTTACTTCTTCAGTTTCAAACGAAATAGCTCCTTGCCTAAACCGTTCTTCTTTTAAACTTTTGGCAATTTTATTCAACGTTAAAAGTTCTGTTGCCAATTCACCTTCACCAGCTTCCAGTATTTCCTGTGCTTCCTCATAGCTAAATCTTCTATGTGAATGAATAACCGTTTTACCAAACCATTCCTTTACAATTTTTCCTTTCCCGTCCAGCTCAAATACAGCCGCAAAACACAAGCGGTCTTGATTGGGAACTAAAGAACAAAGTTCATTCGAAATTTTTTCGGGTAACATAGGAACAACTCTGTCCACCAAATAAACTGAGGTGGCTCTGGCGTAAGCCTCTCTATCCAAAATAGAACCTTCAGTTACAAAATGTGAAACATCTGCTATATGCACCCCCACTTCAAATTTATTATCACCTAATATTTTAAACGAAATAGCATCATCAAAATCTTTGGCATCAGCTGGATCTATAGTAATGGTAAGAGTTTCTCTAAAATCCTTTCTTATTGCAATTTCCGATTCTGGTATTAGCACCGGCATTTTATCAGCTTCATTCATTACCTCTTTTGGAAATTCTGGGTTCAAACCAAATTCCATCAGAATAGCATGAATCTCGGTATTATGTTCACCTGCTTTGCCCAAAACTTTTACCACCTCAGCATTTGGGTTTTTGGCCATCTTGGGCCAATCAGTTAGTTTAACAATAGCTTTATAATTATTTTTAACACCCCTTAATTTATCTTTTGGAATAAAAAAATCGGTATGGCTGCGGGTATCATCAGGCACAAAGAATCCGTACCCATCCGAAACCTGCACTACACCTACATATTCCTCTCTTGCTCGTTTTACTACCTTTACTACCCGGCCTTCGGGTTTATCTTTCCTTCGGGTGGAAATCATTTCTACCTGAACAATATCGCCATTCAATGCTGGCCAAGTCATCCCAGGTGTTATATGAATATCGGGTTCTTCTTCGCCGGTTAGTAAATAGCCTGCCCCACGTTTATTAAATTCTATTTTACCTTCTAAAAATTCGGAAACTTCTTCTACGTAAAAGCTTCCTTTAGGTTGCTCTACAATTAATTTTTTGTTTACTAAATCCATCAGAGTTTCGCCGGTAAGTTCTCTATCGGTCTTAGAATTAAAGCCCAATCGTGATGAAATTTGTTTATAATTCATCCGTTTACCGGGGCGTTCGTTCAGCACTTCCAGTATTTGAGCCTCTACCCAGACGTTGTGATTTTTATTGCCATTGGCCATAGGTGCAAAGGTAGTTCAATTTACGATTTCAGATTAGTAAAGATAATATCATACTATCACTCAATTCCATCTAAAAATACTAATTCGTTACAAAAATAAAAAAGGAGGCATCCCTTAGTGGACACCTCCTTTCAAAAGTTAGTAGAATAGATTACCGAAGAAGGTATATTTTTCTGCGTTCTTCATATCTATCATTATAAATCCGCAGAATATAAAAATCGTTATATAGTGAATCATCAAGAGGGAATGTATACATACTTAACCCTTCTACCATAAAGTCCATTCTCAATCTTCCTTCCATATCCCATAATTCAAAATATATGGGTAGGTCTAAACCGAAAGATTCTAAATCAAAAACTGTGAGTGATCCACGACTTGGGTTAGGGCCTAAACGAAGTAATGAAGTCGGGGGTGCTTCTTCAATAATAAAGGTATCGGTTTGAGAACATCCGTTTCCATCAACTACTCTTACTATATAGGCACCGAATGGTTTATTGAACAAAGTATCATTCGCACCAGTGGTACTTCCATTCCAAAAGTAGGTATATGGTTGGGTTCCACCTATTACAGTTACAAAAACAAAACCATTACTCTCTCCTTCGGTTGCAGTTGTTCCATCCGCATTAATTTTTAGACTATCTGGTTCTCCAACATTAGCACTATCCTTCAATTTACAACCGTTCTTGTCGGTAATATTCACAAAATAGCGTCCTGCACCAAGGTTAATAGCATCTTCACTGGTTTGTGTGTTACTCCAAACAAATAAATAGGGTAAAGTTCCACCAGTTACATTCAAATTGATGCCACCATTCGTTGAATTTTTACATTTAGCATCCGAAACTATATGTGTGGCTGCCAAAGGAGCAATTGGTTGCGTTACAATTATTGAATCCTTTAAGATACAACTGTTACCATCCGTCACGGTTACCTTGTATTTTCCAGTTAGGAGGCTAGTTATATCCTTTGTAGTAGCCCCGTTAGACCATGAATAACTATAATTCGGGGTTCCTCCAGAAACAGTTAATGTAGCTCCTCCATCTCCACCTCCAAAACAATTAACAGGGGAAGGGGTTATTACACTGGATAATGGCGCCGCAGGCTGATTGATTACAACAGAATCCTTAATTTTACAAAGGTTCTTATCAGTAACAGTTACAATATATTTACCGAGTACCAGTCCAGAAATATCTTCGGTTGTTGCAGAGTTGCTCCAGGCAAAACTATAAGGAGTTGTACCTCCACTAACATTTAGGTTTGCTGAACCATCATTTCCTGCAAAACATTTTACATCAAGTTTGATGATACTTGTGGCTAACGGAGCTAATGGTTGCGTTACATCAATTGTATCAAGTAATACACAACTATTGGCATCGGTTATGTTAACATAATAGGTCCCAAGGGTTAGGCCCGATAAATCTTCTGTCGTTTTTCCGTTTGACCATGCAAATGAATATGGCGATGTACCACCTGCAACTGATAAATTTGCAGAACCATCTGACCCTCCAAAACAATTAACTGGAACCATTGCAATAGTAGAAGATAATGGCGCAGCCGGTTGAGAAATGAAACCAGAATCTTTTACAATACAAAGATTTTTATCAGTAACTGTCACTTTATAAGTTCCTGTTGGTTTACTTGAAATATCTTCAGTAATATCACTGCTATTCCATAGGTAAACATAAGGTGTTATTCCACCGATAACTAAGAGATTAATGGCTCCGTCAGAACCATTATAACATTTTACATCACCAATACTGTGTGTTGCAACCAACAAAGCCGGTTGATTAACAGTACCTGTTGTTTGAATAGTGCATCCGTTATTATCTGTAACGGTTAAGGAATAACTTCCAGCTACTACATTTACTATATCTTCTGTGGTGCTTCCATTTGTCCAGTTAAAACTGTAAGGTGTTACCCCTCCCGAAATCGTTGCATTCACTCCACCATTACTTTGAGCAAAACATTTCACGTCCGTTACACTATTAGAAATAATCAAAAGGGTTGGCTGTGTGATTGTCACGCTATTGGTAGCCCTGCATCCGCCCGTGGTACCATTGGCATCAGTTATAACTACATTATAAGTGCCTGCGGCAAGACCGCCGATGTCTTCGGTGGTGGCGGTAAAACTCCCTGGCCCTGTCCATGCAAAAGTATAAGGCGTTGTTCCACCGGTAGGCGTTAGATTAATAGACCCAGTGGTTCCACCGTTGCATAATACATTAACCTGGTTAAAAGTGCTGGAAACCGGAGCTGAAGGTTGGGTTATGGTGACACTATTGGTAGCTCTGCAACCTCCAGTTGTGCCATTGGCATCCGTAATAACAACATTATAAGTGCCTGCTGCAAGACTGCTGATGTCCTCAGTAGTAGCTGTAAAACTTCCAGGCCCTGTCCATGCAAATGTATAAGGCGTTGTGCCTCCTGCGGGAGTTAGATTTATAGAACCTGTAGTTCCGCCATTGCATACCACATTTACCTGACTAAAGGTGCTGGAAACCGGAGCTGAAGGTTGAGTAACAATTGAAGTATCTCTAATCACACAATTATTTTTATCTGTTACCTCAAGGCGATAGGTTCCAGCTACAAGTGAGCTAATGTCTTGGGAAGTAGCTGCATTGCTCCAAATGTAGGTATAAGGAGTTGTTCCTCCTGTAATGGTCACATCTACTGATCCATCATTTCCTCCAAAACATTTAACGAAAGTAATCGTATGGGATTTGGCCAATTTTGAAGGTTGGGAAAGTGTGGTCGTTTCATTAGCTACACATCCTTTCGAATCGGTAACAGTAACAGAATAGTTACCGGCCACAATATTTGTTAAATCCTGAGAAGTAGCAGCATTGCTCCATAAATATTTGTATGGTGCATGACCAGAAACTACTGTGATATCAATTATTCCGTTACTTTCACCAAAACAAAGGGGGGAAGTATTATTTACCGACGCAATTTGTGGTAATAGATTTTTGGACACAGTAATTTCTTCGGTGGCCTTGCAACCTGTGCTTGCCTTAACTTTTACCCAATAGGTTCCATAAGCAGTAACTGTTTTTGTAGAGGTTGTGCTGCTATCTGACCATTTATATGAACTATATCCACTTCCTGGATTCAAAGTAAGACTAAAACTGGCACCGTCACAAAAAGCAGTATCTGGTCCAAGGCTTATTGCTGGGCCTTGTTTCAATTGGAAAAAGTCAGACGTATCAATTATTGATGAATTGCTGCTATTAACAGCCCGAACAATATATTTTTTAATTCCAATAATATTTGACGGAATTCGCCACCTGTAAAGTGTGTCCGTTCCACCAAGACCAGTAGCAAAAGTATTAAAGGTTTTACCCGAATCAGCTGAATATTGAAAGGTAATTGAACTTACAAAAGACCTAACCCATCTCAATCTTAAAGTATCACCACTGCATAAACTTGTGCTAGGTGTAATTGGTCTGAAAAATTCTTTAGAGGCGATGCTGAAACTAATATCGTGAGCTGTTTTGTCTTTTTCACGGTTTTCTACATTATCATAACCAATCGAGTAAGCTTTATAATCGGAGCCGTAATTTCCTCTGAAATTAATCATAGTATCTGCAATTGCTTTAGCATATCTATTATAACCGCCTCCATTTTCTGAAACATAAACATCAAAATTCCCCATTCCTGAACCGCCAGTATCATCCTTTCCTCTTAAAGTCATTGTAACAATGGTTGAATCAATAATTGTCGGGACAGTTTTTATATAAGTAGTTGGAGGTTTGGCATCTATAAGGTTAAATATCCGAGGTGTAGGAACCGCTGAGTTATCATCAAACACAATGATAGCTTTTGCCCTTATACTATCCCCTGTTTTTGCGGTTTTCTTAGCCATAATTGAATAATTCACAAACCCTTCTCCCTTATGGGTAATTGTATCGTTAACAGCTAAATAACCTTTATTGCCATTGGTTGGTGGTAAACCCGTAGCAGGATCAATACTTTCAAAAATCCAGAAAGCCTCTCGTGCACTAACATCCAATCCTGCGGTAACATCCAAAAATATTCCAAACGAATCTCGTAAATCCAGTCGCTTGCTAAAAGTTGTTGCATTTTCGGGTACATCAAATGAATATTTGTAAAATCCGAAACTCATTAAGCGGAAAGAAGTAAGGTCGGTATTTGTATCCAATTTATGATTTATAGAAACCTTTTGAGCCGGACCTGTGGCAAATTTCGGATCATTTTCATACCTAATTTTATAGGGAAGAGTGGCATTTATTGAAACCCACTTTGGGTCTCCAAAACTTGGAGGACCTATAATATCGTTTGGATCATACGAACAGGTGACAGGTATATAAACCACCTTGGCCGTTTGTTCACCCTTACAGCCGTTTTTATCTGTGCCTACAGCCGTGTAATCGTGGGTAAAACCACTGGAGCCTGAGAGGATTATCTCTTGTAATGCATTCGCCCAGTTATAAGTATATGGAGAATTACCTCCACTGGCCGATGCGGTAAGGACCACGGTAATACTCCTTTTACAAGCGCCCTGATATTCTCCGCCCCCGGATATTGATACTTTAACTTTTTCAGGTGATTTTATTGTGGTTTTTTCCACTATCTCACATTTAGCTACGGTATCTTTTACTATCACTATATAGCGGCCAGAATCCCTGTTAAATAAATCACGTGTTACAGCGAGTATAGCACTACTTGTATCCCCTTTAAACCATTTATATGTGCAGCTATCGTAGTTATTATTATTGAGTTTTTTTACTTTTAATTCTATTTCTCCATCTTTTGAATCATGGCATTTAGTATCTTTTAATTTAAAAGTTAATGTGTAATCATTCGGGTCGCAACATTTCTCACCAACTCCTACGGCGAACCAAGCATTACATACTTGTTTATACTCATTCGATTTTTTATCATAACCTAAATATTCACATGCTAGAAGACTTGCTTTTCTGGCCCCCGCAAAATCTGTATGTCGAACCATAAATTTTTCAAGTGTTCGCCACGCGATTTTTTCAGCTTTAGCTAGTCCAATTCCACTTACAGCATATTGTTTACCTTTATCATTGGTACCATTGCCTCCTTCAGATAATAAATAGAACCAGAAATTGGCTACCCCTGAATTGCCATGAACACCCCCGTTATCACCTCCCGTTGTACTGGCCCAATGCGTTCCTTTGTATGTATCTGGCTGTGGGATACGTCCATTACTAGGGTTAGACATATCTCTTTCATTATCATTAGGATTGCTTAAAGTGTTGGCGTCTTCAAAAATTAACCAATCTTTATCACCACCATAGTTTTCAATTAACATTGCCATAATATCTGACCATGCTTCATTTAATGCCCCAGGTTCACCCTGATAAACCAAATTAGCTGTTTTTTCAGTGTACCCATGTGTTATTTCATGACCCACCCAATCTTGTGAAACACATGGACCGTTATCAGCCCCGTCCCCATCGCCATAGGTCATATTTACGCCATTCCAGAATGCATTATCATAATTAACACCATAATGAACACGATTAATAAGCTTAGCACCAGCTCCATCATAAGAATTTCTGCCCCATTTAGTTTTATAATAGTCATAGGCTATACCAATTCCATAATGAGCAGCAACCCCTGACTTTGAATTATTTGATGTAAAGCTATTGTCTTTGTCCACAAACTCCCAATAGCTCCCACCAGTTGTTGTTTTTTTATCCCAGGTAAAAATCTTCCTTAATGAATCATGAAGATAAAATGTTGTATCATTTATTTTTGCTGTTTTTATATTTACATTACCGTGGTATAATGCTGTTCCAGTGCCATTGGCATGAGTAATGGCATTATAATTATACTCAATATTTCCTGTTACAGCGTTTATATAAATAAAAATCCTTTCAGGAGTGGCTGTATAAATTTCAAACTCGTAACATAAGTTATATGAATTATTAAGAGTCCAAATATTTCGTGTATAAATTAACCTACCTGTAGGATAATATGTTGCACTTGAATCTTCCTTTGCTTCCTTTAATAAAAATTCCTCTTCTTTATCCTCCCAAAGATATTTTTTTTCCGAACCCAAAAATTCTAAAACTTTTTTAAGGGCATCGGGTCCTGAAATTAAGGGAATACTAGATTCAGAAAAATTAACCAACCTGCCAAGTATACCCATAATTTCACCATTAATTCTCAGGATTATTATTTCCCCACCATCTACATCATAACCATTAAGGGTTTGCTGATATCTCAATACAATTGAATTCTTCTCTTCTGATTTTGATATCAATCTCAATGTGGGTGTTGAGCTTAACGAATAAATTTTTGAAAAAATTTCGGGAAGTTGTCCGTCATTAGCCCTACTCCAAGATTTATCTGGCAACAGAGAAACGATTTCATTTTTATCATTATAATCAGCTTCTAGTATTTTGAATTGTGCCTTCGTAGATTGGAAACTGAATGCACCTAATAACAAAACTATAATTTTTATATTATTTTTTATAACTGTTTTCATAATCTG
>JBJXDS010000259.1:0-12776 GCA_046154525.1 Bacteroidia bacterium | reverse complement strand
TAACTCACTACTTGAATTGGAAAGCACCACCAAAGGGTTCTTACCGCCGCGTGTTACGTTAACAAGTGTAAGTTCCTATGCACCCTTAACCAGTGAAATTGTTGCAGGAATGCTTGTTTATAATAGTGGCAGCACTATTTCGGAGGGTTTTTATTATTGGACAGGCACAGCCTGGCGCAAACTTGAAGGAGGCCCAAGCAGTCCGGTTATCAAGACGGCAAGCGCTACCCTTACCAAAAATGAAACATTTGTATTAGTAAATCCAAGTGGAACGGCTGCAACCATTACTTTACCTGCCATTACATCTATTGATAATGGTTTGGAAATAACAGTAAAAAATATGGGGAGCTACGATGATTTGGTTACCATTCAGCGTAACGGCTCATCTACCGTTGATGGTGGCACCACCTTTTATGCCCACCGGTGGGATGGGATTACTTTTATTGCCAATGGCGGTAATTGGTTAATTAAACAAAAAGAAAATATTCCGGATAATATAATGGATGTAAATTCGGAAGGAAGTTGGACAACCATAGAGGAAGCCATTGCATATTTGAATTTGCACATGACCGGACCAACCGTAGTGCGACTTGGGGATGGCACCTATACCTTATCGGCCACACAAGTAATTAATTTGGCATATCCTGTTACTTTTCAAGGATTATCCTACGGAACCACATCCATAGTTCCTCACGCTACAAATTTATTAGGTAAAACCATGTTCAGGTGTTTTTCCGATTGTTATTTTAAGATGTTGAATTTTACATTTAATGAAGTTGCATCCTATGGCGATGGCGCCCTGGAAGATGCCATCCATTTTTTAGGAGAAGACACTTATAATGAAATAAAAGATTGCACATTTGAGGGATTTTACAATACTATTATTGACTCAACAAGTGCTGAACTTTGGATATTTGAGGTGGATATTACCGATGCCAATAGAAATGGAATATTACTTCATAGTGGTGTTTCAGGTGCATCAATAAAAACAGCAGAAACTGATTTTATTAACTGCAACAGAGGAATAAACATGGATAAAGGTTCAGCAGCCACAGTGCAATTAACATCAAGTGGATATTATAATAATACCAGTACTGATTCCGCTATCATCTATAAGCCTTCCACATTTACTAGTTTTTCAGGTATTTCTATAACTGGAAATTCATGGAATAACACAGGTGTATATATATCAGGTTTTGATTTTACTCGTTCTGATGGCCGGGATGCCAATGCCTTATTAGCCAATAATGCAGGTGTGGGGGATAAAACGCCCAGTTGTTATATAAACTTGTTAAATAGCAGCACAACTACTTCGATGACCACAGCAAACGTTTGGTATAAAGCAAATTGGACCAATACTTCAGAAATTAAAACTAAGTATACCATATCAAATAATAGATTAACTTATCAACCAACCAATGTAAGAGATGTATTAATTGTGTTGGCCGGAAACATGTCATTAGATATAGCTAATTCAAATATATCTTACGGTATTGTAAAAAATGGATCTTCGGGAACTCGTTACGGTGAATCCACTTCAAGACTGGGTCCGGCTAACGTGGCAACACAGTTTTCAACTGTAGCTTTTATAACAAATGTAGCCGCCGGCGACTATTTTGAATTATGGGTTTCTGATAATTACTCTGGAGAGGTACTTACAATACTTGATATAAACTGGCAAGTAATTGCCCAATAATTAATTTTATAAAATTAGAATATGAAACGAAATAAATTAACCATTTTAATATTACTTGTAAGCTTAAATTTAATGGCACAGGATGATGTTGTCAATACTGGAAATTTGCAAATACACGCAGGTGCAAGTTTTGTTTTTATTGGTGATTTTACCAATAATGGCACCTATGTAGATGCCGGCACAGTGGTTTTGGATGGAGCGGTGGAACAAATTCTCAATGGTTCGGGAAGTATATCCTTTAATAATTTAACGATAGATAACAGCAGTGCCACTGGTGTGGTATTAAGTGGCGGAAATGTAAATGTTGCAGGAACACTTACCCTTACCGATGGTTTAGTTTATACAAATTCAAGTAATTTATTGATACTGGCCGATAATGCTACTATTTCGGGCGGTTCAACTGGCAGCTATGTCCTAGGCCCACTTCGCAAAACCGGAAATGATGCCTTTACATTTCATATTGGAAAAGCAGGCTATTATATGCCAATAGGTATTACGGCACCTGGCACTAATACCGACGTATTTACAGCCGAATATTTTAGGGCTGATCCTAACGCGGCGTATGGTTCAACCAAAGATGCAGCATTAAATAAAGTAAGTAACAATGAATATTGGACCTTGGTGCAAAATACGGGTACAACTTCTGAAAATGTAACTTTACAATGGAGTGGTAATACAAGTAACATTGGAAACTTGAGTGAATTGAGGGTGGCCAGTTGGAATGGTAGCCAATGGGATAATTTAGGAAATGGTTCCACCACCGGATCTACTTCCGCTGGCACAATTCAAAGCAGCAGCACTACAAGTGCATATACTGCGTTTACATTTGGTACCACCACTACCAATAATCCACTGCCAATAACCTTATTAAATTTTAATGCAGTTTTAAATAATAAGCAAGTAGATTTAGTTTGGATAACAGGGTCCGAGATAAATAATGATTTTTTTACTGTAGAAAAAACCAAAGATGGAAAGCATTTTGAATTTGTGGCTATGGTAGAAGGAGCAGGAACCAGTTACCAAAAATTGTATTACAGTTCCGTGGATTCCAATCCTTATGATGGTATTTCATACTATAGGCTGAAACAAACTAATTTTGATGGCGGCTTTTCGTATTCAGGTTTGGTACCCATTAGTTTATCAAATGAAAAAATTATTAATATGTTCCCTAATCCAGCACCTGAAGGAAATGTAATATTACATATTCAAAATAATGGTGACCCAATAGTTACGGTGGACTTAATGGATATTAATGGCAGGGTTTTGCAATCAAACGAATATAAAGTTTTAAAAAATCAATCGCTGAATATCCGTTTTGATGACCTAACCAAGGGAATATACATGGTCAGGATATCTGGAAAGTCGGGCACAACAAATAAGAAATTAATTATAAATTAAAAATCCTTAGGCTGTGTCAAATGTATAAATTGTCATGGCCTTAAGGTCCTAATTAAAGTAGAATGAACAATCAGATATCACAGCATGGGTAAGGCCATATCATATCAGGTAGCTGATTCTATAAATATTGAGGCATTGAAGGCATCAAGCCCTGCTGAGTTAGTATTATCCAATGTTTCCGAATTGTTTTATCAGGTTTCTCCCAAGCAATTTATTTCTGTTTTTAAATATGGAGCCATTTGTTTTTTAAATATGGATGACATTAAAATTGTCCGGTTTATAAAACTTCTGGAGCCTTATTGTAATAATTTTTTTGAGTGGGAGCTTCGCAAAGAGTTTGCAGTTGAAACCGATACAAATGAAATAGGCTTTTCATTCAATGCAATACAAATTTATAATCCAGATAAAGCCATTGTTAGACTTATTTTACTTAATGTGGCACAATCTGTGGCATTAGAATACTATGCACTTGAATCAAAATTAGTTCTCAAGGAAGTGAATGAATATAGCGCCAATCTGGAAAGTAAAGGAGGTCTTCGCCTTTCAGATCGCAACCTTAAACGATTTATAGGTAAAAGCCATGGCATAAAAAATAGATTAGTGGAAAATCTTTTTATTTTAGATGCATCTCCCGGAACCTGGGAAGATGAACATTTAAGTACACTTGATCAAGGACTTAAGGAAACATTGAGTATGCAAAAGCGGTCACGTAATGTGCATGAGGAACTTCGTATTGTTCGTGAACAATTGGAATTGTTTAGCGATATTAAACATCATAATTCCAGTTTATTGGTAGAATGGATTATTATTTTTTTAATTCTTTTTGAAATTGCGCAGGCCTTGATCTCAGGTCATTAATTAAGCTTTCAAAAATATTTACATAACCTTTATTAAATCTTATCTATGTGCGATAATACCTGTATTGGTAGGTTAGATTTATTAAAACTAAATTGAACATTCGTTTTCTCCAACCATTCTTATGCTGAGTTTAGAATTAAATTGAAGCTTCAATCTATTTTTGAACACTTGTTACAAAAAACAGGAGACAAAAATAAATATGTAAATTATTAAAAATAAACAATTTACATTCTATTTAGATAAATTCTAAATTGTTCATTTTGTGTAAAAATTAGATTAGCCACAAACGTTTACTCCCTTATATTTGCACCCGAAAAATCAGGTATAACCCTATATGTTTAAATATCTAAATAGTAGAAGAAATATAACGGCATTTTTATCAATGCTTACTGTTTCTACTGCACTAATTGCTCAGGATCCTGCTGCAGTATCTGGCCAAAATCCGAGTCTGTTTTATACAGATACCACATTTGTAATAGTTTTACTTCTTTGTCTTTTGTTTTTAGTTATTGCTTATTTCCTTTACAGGGTAAAAAGCCATCTGGATAAAATTATTGAAGAAAAAGTAGAAGGAGGAAGAGAGCTTACCCCTTATCAAAGAATTATTAAGCCGTGGCTTAAAACCAAAAATCCTACTGTAAGCGCATTATTAATAGGAACCATTTTTGGATTGATTGCTTTTGTGCAGGGATATAAATTTGGTATGAACGAAGTAGGTGTTCAAAAAGGCTATTCACCAACTCAACCGATTAATTATTCACACAAATTACATGCTGGTAAATTGCAAATTGATTGCAAATATTGTCATTCAACAGCTGAAAAAAGCAAACAAGCCAGTATCCCGTCAGCCAATACATGTATGAATTGTCATAAATATATTACACTTCGCGATAAATACAATGGCAAAGTTTCACCCGAAATTGATAAAATATATAAAGCCATTGGGTGGGATGCCGAAAACAATGCCTATATACCAGGTTATAAGCAAAAACCTATTGAATGGGTTAGAATCCATAATTTACCAGATTTAGCGTATTTCAACCATTCACAGCATGTGGTGGCAGGTAAAGTTGAATGTCAAACTTGCCATGGACCTATTCAGGAAATGGAAAAAGTAGCCCAGTTTGCAAGTCTCCAAATGGATTGGTGTATCAACTGTCATAAGGAAAGAAGTATTGATTTGGCTAACAATAAATATTATGAAGACCTTCATAAACGTCTTAAAATTGAAGGTAAAAGCGTTTATACCGTTGCTGATAACGGCGGTTTAGAGTGTGGTAAATGTCATTATTAGAATAGTTTTAGATTGAATTAAATGGAATTAAATAACAATCAATATTGGAAAGGAATAGAAGAAGCTGAAAAGCAACCAGAGTTTTTGGAAACTCGGGGCAATGAGTTTCATGAAGCATTGCCATTGGAAGAAGTGCTTAATGCTGCCGACTTCGACTTGTCTTCTAACCGCCGTGATTTTCTAAAATATTTCGGGTTTAGTGTTTCAGCAGTGGCCTTGGCTGCATGCCAAAAAACTCCTGTTAAATATGCTATCCCATATGTTGTAAAACCTCAGAATGTAACACCTGGAAATGCCAATTATTATGCATCAACTTGTGGGGGATGCAACACTGGTTGTGGAATAATTGTTAAAACTCGTGAAGGCCGACCCATTAAACTGGACGGAAACGAAATGTCCCCAGTTTCAAAAGGCTCATTGTGTGCCACGGGGCAGGCCAGTATTTTATCTTTATATGATATCAATCGATTAGCCAATCCTTTAAAAGGTGGAAAAGAAGAAAAAGACTGGTCGAAGTTGGATTTGGATATAATTTCAAAATTAGGAAGTATCGCTGCATCTGGGGCTGGCATAAGAATAGTGACAGGATCATCCAACAGTCCATCGTTTGATAAAGCACTTGCCAACTTTAAAACCAAGTATCCGACAACCGAAGTTGTAATTTATGACGCAATTTCATATTCTGGAATTTTATTGGCCAATGAACAATCATTTGGAAAAAGAGTATTGCCATCCTACAATTTTGATAAAGCCGAAGTTATAGTTTCTTTTGGCGCCGACTTTTTAGGAACTTGGATTTCACCGGTTGAATATACTAAACAATGGGTATCAAATCGCAACCCTAAGGGTGGTAAAATGTCAAAACATTACCAGTTTGAATCCACACTTTCTTTAACGGGGTCAAATGCTGATATTAGGATACCAATGCGTGAATCAAAAGAAGGTATTTACCTAATTTCACTTTACAATGAATTGGCTAAATTAGCTGGAATTGCTCAATTACCGATTGCCCAAAATGCTGAATTAGCCGGAAATAATATTAAAAATTCAGCCAAAGAATTGTTTGAAGCACGTGGTAAATCATTAGTAGTTTCAAAATCTAACGATGTATACAACCAAACACTGGTAAACGGCATTAATATGATGCTTGGTAATTATGGAGTTACCATTGACCTGGATAATTACTCCAACCAATCAAAATTTATTGAGGCAGATTTTGAAAAATTTGTGTCCGAATTAAATTCAGGAACGGTTAAAGGTGTTATATTTATTAATTCAAATCCTGTTTATTCTTATTACAATTCAGCTAAATTGGTAGAAGGGCTTAAAAAAGCAAAACTTGTGGTTTCTACTGCTGACCAAAAGGATGAAACTTCCGACTTGGCAGGCTATGTTTGTCCTGATAATCATTATTTAGAAAGTTGGGGAGATGCGGAACCTAAAGCTGGGTTGTATTCATTTACCCAACCAACCATTTCGCCAGTGTTTAATACCCGTCAGGTTTTGGAATCTCTATTATTATGGGCAGGAACTCCAAAAGCCGAAGCCGATTCACATACATTTATTAAAGCAAATTGGGCAACTGATGCCACGATTTGGAACCAATCTATTCACGATGGTGTTTTTATTAAACCAGCAATTGTTGCCACAATTCCATCATTCGCGTCCAACCTTACTTCAGTTGCGGCAGCAATGATGATATCATCTCCAAAAAGTGACGCAGCCGAGTTAATTATATATCAAAAAATTGGGGTGAGGGATGGCTCACTAGCTAATAATCCTTGGGTCCAGGAATTACCTGATCCTATTTCAAAAGTGTGTTATGATAATTATGTTTCAGTTTCTAAAACAGAGGCGGATAGTAAACTACTAAAACAGAATGATCTTGTAAATATATCTATTGGAGGTAATAAAATAGAAGGAATACCAGTACTGATACAGCCTGGTCAAGCTTCAGGAACTTATGCCATTGCTTTGGGTTACGGACGTACCCAATCGGGTAAGGTTGGAAAGGATTTAGGTAAAAATGCTTATCCATTCTTAAAACTTGCCAATGGTACCACATCTTATTCTATTTCTGGTGATTTAAGCATTGAAAAGACCGGTGATACTTATGCTTTAGCGCAAACTCAAACGCACCATACCATAGAAGGCCGAGATTATATTCGTGAAGCGTCTTTAGATGAATTTAAGAAAAATCCTTATGTAAGGAACGAGCATAAACTTGACCTTGTTTCATTATGGGCTGAATACGATTATAGAACCGGACACAAATGGGGAATGGCCATTGACCTGAACGCTTGTACCGGATGTGGTGCCTGTGTGGTTAGTTGCAGTATTGAAAATAATGTTCCGGTTGTTGGACGCGATGAAATTCGTCTCCGCCGCGAAATGCACTGGATTCGAATTGACCGTTATTACAGTTTTTATACTCCCAATGCCTATTTAACAGAAGAAGATAAAATAAACGGAGAAAAATCGGAAGTATATGATAACATTCGTGTGGTTCATGCTCCAATGATGTGCCAACATTGCGACCATGCGCCTTGTGAAACTGTTTGTCCTGTTTTAGCCACTACTCATAGCTCTGAAGGATTAAACCAAATGACCTACAATCGGTGTATAGGAACTAAGTATTGCGGTAATAACTGTCCTTACAAGGTTCGCCGTTTCAATTGGTTCAGGTATAATGATAACGATAAGTTTGATTACCACTTTAATAACGACCTTGGTAAAATGGTTATTAATCCCGATGTAACCGTTCGTACCCGTGGGGTTATGGAAAAATGCAGTTTTTGTATACAACGAATACAAGCAGGCAAACTTTCAGCCAAACGTGAAAACCGAAAAATGCAGGATGGGGATGTAAAAACAGCTTGTATGACTGCTTGCCCATCTAATGCCATTGTTTTTGGGGATATGAACGACCCTAACAGTGAAATTTCAAAACTTTATAAAAACGAGCGCTCTTACCACATGTTGGAAGAAGTAGGAATTAAACCATCCGTTTCATACATGACCAAAATACGCAACGTACAAGATAATCATAAATCAACCGAACATCATTCATAATATTTAAATGTCAGTAATAGATGCAGCCATAAGGCCCCCCTTAATACTAGGCGATAAAAGCTACTCACAAGTAACAGCCGATATTTGCCGTCCGTTGGAAAACAAACCGACCAGGATGTGGTGGATAGGATTTTCAGTTTCTTTTTTCTGTTTAATGATTTTAGTGGCCACTTTATTCTGGACCGTATGGACAGGTATTGGGGTTTGGAACATCAATAAATCAGTAATGTGGGGTTGGGATATTACCAACTTTGTGTTCTGGGTGGGTATTGGTCATGCCGGTACACTTATCTCAGCTATACTTTTATTGTTCAGGCAAAAATGGAGAATGTCGATAAATAGATCGGCAGAGGCCATGACGATATTTGCTGTAATGTGTGCAGCTATATTTCCATTATTCCACATGGGACGAATATGGGTTGGTGCTTATTGGGTATTCCCGTTGCCAAATGCATTTGGTTCATTATGGGTAAATTTTAATTCACCTTTGTTATGGGATGTATTTGCCATATCAACTTACTTCTCGGTATCTTTGGTTTTCTGGTATTTAGGATTAATTCCTGATATTGCCACCATCCGCGACAGGGCTACTACAAAAGCACGTAAATTCTGGTATAATTTCTTTGCTATGGGTTGGACTGGTTCGGTAAGAACTTGGGCTCGTTATGAGGTTGTATCTTTGATATTGGCTGGTATTTCTACTCCTTTGGTACTATCCGTGCATAGTGTTGTATCCATGGACTTTGCCACATCTATTGTACCAGGCTGGCACACCACCATTTTCCCTCCATATTTTGTGGCAGGTGCAATATTTTCAGGATTTGGTATGGTACTAACCTTATTACTGGTGGCCCGTAAGGTATTAAATTATGAAAATTACATTACCATTGGCCACTTAGAGGCTATGGCCAAAGTGGTAATGCTTACCGGAACTATGGTAGGTTTAGCTTACATCACGGAGTTTTTCATAGCCTGGTATTCAGGTGTACAATATGAACAATATGCTTTCCTTAATAGGGCTTTCGGTCCATATTGGTGGGCTTATTGGACTATGATGAGTTGCAATCTTATTGCCCCACAAGTTTTCTGGTTCAAGTGGGCTCGTACTACCCCATGGTTTCTTTTTATGATGTCAATAGTTGTAAACGTAGGTATGTGGTTTGAACGTTTTGTTATTATCGTTACTTCACTACACCGCGATTATCTTACATCTTCTTGGGTTATGTATGAAGGTTCATGGGTAGAAGTGGGTATTTTTATTGGCACGTTTGGTTTATTTTTCACATGTTTCTTTTTATTCTGCAGGTTCCTTCCGGTAATCAATATGGCAGAAGTTAAAGGAATCCTTAAAAACAAAGAATAATATGTTTTGCTTTAGCACCACTATAAATAAACGCAATTTAATCTACGGTGTGTTTGATCATGAGAGTAATCTTATGAAAACAGTAGAAGAAGTTAGAGAAAAGGGCATCGAAGTATTTGACTGCTACACGCCTTTTCCAGTCCATCATCTCGATACAGCCATGGGCATTAACCGAACTAATCTTTCAGTAGCTGCATTTTTATGCGGATTAACAGGATTTAGTTTGGGATTGTTGCTCCAGTTTTATATGATGATATTTGACTGGCCAATGAACATTGGTGGTAAGCCTGCCAATTTTAGGATGTTGCCTAGTATGGTACCTGTGGTTTTTGAGTGTACAGTGCTTTGCACAGCATTTGGTTTGGCGTTTTTCTTTTTCCTTCGTAATAAAATGGGCCATGGGGTCCGTCCGGATATGCTTGACATTCGACAAACCGACGACCATTTGCTTATAGCTTTTGATGCAGATACTTTGAACAGTGATACGAAAGCAGAAGTAAATGCCATATTAAAGAAAAACGGAGTTTTATCTACCCACGAATATGTAGGGGAATATGCAGTTAAACATGCTATTGAAGGAGGTGCACATGCTTAAGTTATATAAAATATTTTTTGTTTTGGTAATTGCTGCTACAGTATATTCATGCAAAAGCGGCGGCGACAATACAGGCATAGAGTATGCTCCGGATATGTATAATTCTAAAGGGTATGAGCCTTACACTCAACTACGCCACATGACCTATAATGCAAACGGGATGACTATGAGGTTGCCAGTTTCTGGAACTATAGCTCGTGGACAAATGGATTATATTTATAATTATCCTGATTCACCTGAAGGATATGAAGCTTCTGCTGCTAACATGAACCCTGTGGAAAAAAACGAACTTAACTTATTAGAAGGAGAGAGGTTGTATAATATTTATTGCTGGAGTTGCCATGGCAAAGAAGGTAAAAATGATGGACCAGTTATTACTGAAGGTAAATTTGCACCGCCACCATTTGCCAATTATCAAACTCCTTATATTCAAGGATTACAAGAAGGCAAAATTTATCATGCCATCACCTATGGAAAAAACATGATGGGATCACATGCTCACATGCTTACACCATCAGAAAGATGGAAAGTGATACACCATGTAAAAAAATTAAGTTTGGCCAACGGTTTGGCACCTGCCACTGATACAACAATAGTTAAATAACAAAATAGTAATCAACGAATGGGACATCATCATATAGAAATAAAGCAGGAAAAATTTGAGTTTACCTCACGTTCCAAAATGCTAAGTGTAATATTGTTGGCAGTTGGTATTTTACTATCGGTTGTTGGGGTATTTCAAATAAAAGGGGTAGAAAACCACGGAGCTGAGAAGCACACCACTGAAGTAATAGCTCATAATTCAACATCACATGAAACTGTGGCTCCTGCAGAACATGAAGGAGAACATGCCAAACATTGGACTTCCCGTTTTTGGGCCAATATGTTGGTTAATAGTTATTATTTTTTACTGTTTGCGGTAGGTGGGTTATTTTTTGTAGCCCTAAATTACGTAGCCAATGCCGGTTGGGCTGTAATGGTAAAAAGAGTGGCTGAGGCCATGAGCGGATTTATTCCAATTGGTTTAATATTATTAATGATAACCCTTTATTTTGGTGGCAAAGAATTATACCATTGGGTGCATTACGAGCATCTTGAACTTAAATCAGGAATGGAAGGGTATGATAAAATATTGGATGGTAAAAGTCCTTTTTTAAATACAAAATTTTTATTCCTTGGGGTACCATTATTCGTTTTAATCTGGTATTGCTTTCGCATTATACTGCGTCGTTTATCTATTAAGGAAGATACCGAAGGAGGTCTTACATTTTTCAAACGTTCCATACGTTTTTCAGCGGCTTTTTTGGTTATTTTTGGTTTCACATTTTCCATGTTAATTTGGCTGGTGATAATGAGCGTAGATGCACATTGGTATAGTACCATATTTACCATTAATAATTTTGCGGTGCTGTTTGTTACCACCGTTACCATTATTGCTTTCTTCACCATTTATCTTAAATCTAAAGGATATATGGAATTGGTATCGCCAGAAGTATTTCACGATTTGGGTAAATTCATGTTTGCTTTTTGTATATTTTGGGCATACACCTGGTTGGCACAATTCCTTTTAATATGGTATGCCAATATTCATGAGGAAGTAGTATATTACAATATCCGTTTACATGGTTATTTCCGTCCGGTGTTTTTCATTAATTTGTTTATTAATTTCTTTATTCCATTTTTAATATTAATGATGAGGAATGCCAAGCGTAATCCTAAACCCTTGCTGGTAGCAGGTACTTTTATATTGGTTGGTCATTGGCTCGATATATTTTTAATGATTATGCCAGGTGTGGTTGGTAATGCTGCCGAAGGAATAGCTACAGGATTTGGGCCATTAGAAATAGGAATGCCTATTGCCTTTACTGGTCTATTTATTTATGTGGTTCAGTATTGTTTATCCAAAGCCAATTTATATCCAATTAATCATCCGTACATAATGGAATCGGCTACCTACGATACAGGGGCTTAGGAATTATAAATTAAAAATTACGAATTAAAATTATAAAAAAAGCCCGGAGCAGTTTTTGTTTCGGGCTTTTTGTTGATATGCAAACCTCCGAGGCTTTAAAAACCTTGGAGGTTTAGTCCCCCAAATCAATCAAAGTCAAAATTAATTTTAGGGTCAATAGGTTGATTATGGTATTTAATAAAATCATCTTTCTCATTAAACCAACCCAAAACATCTTCTCGCTTCAATAAGGTTTTCTTATCCGATAAAAAGGAATTATATGAACTATAAGGCCAATCTTCCATATCGGTAACAAATCCATGATGGACAGGATTGGCATGAATGTAGTGAACCAACTTAGTAAAATAGGCATCATTATCCACCTTCTTATGCTTAAAATTAGGATTAAACAAACTTCCCTGCCTATTAAAAACCTTATTATAAGATTGAGTATAACTACTAAAAAGGTTGGCGAATTGCTTGCTAATTCTGGATTCTAACTTTTGGAAAGTTTGAGACTTTCCAAAAGTTTCTTCAATCAAAACTTCC
>JBJXDS010000258.1:0-2737 GCA_046154525.1 Bacteroidia bacterium | reverse complement strand
GCACCAAGTCAAAATATTCATCCTTTATAATTTTTTTAAAATCCGGTGAACTACTTGATTTTACTAAATATTCATAATCAAACTCTTTTGCATTTTCTTTAAGAATATCACTTTTTTCTATATCAACTCCAACACAATACACATTATTGTTATTCACTGTTTCAAGGTAAGTTTTTGTCAGCAGGAACATACCTCCATGTCTAACCCCAATTTCCAGATACGAATTAATTTCATATTCCGAAATAAATTTTAAATACTTGGCCAATTGATTTGGATATTGCCAAATAAATAGGCCCTGACCACAATAAGGATATAAATGAGTGGGGAACTCATTTAAAATTTCATTGTTCAATCCAAGACTCAGGATTAATTCATGTTCTAAAAATTCAATATCTTTAAGTTGCGATTTATTGGAAACAATCAGATTTAATCTGTCGAAGTCAATTAATCGAGACTCTTTTCTTTCTTTAATAAGCAAAGAATAAATTATCTTTTTTGTCCGGTTAAGCATTTATTGCATTAATGTATTTCTTAATTTTCTGGCCTTAATGTTCTTTGCTCAATTCTTTTCTCATAATCTCTCCCTTCAAAAATACAATTGACAAAAATTCCCGGGGTATGGATATGGTCAGGATTTAATTCTCCGGCTGGCACCAATTTTTCCACTTCGGCTATCGTATATTTTCCAGCCATTGCCATCAGCGGATTAAAGTTCCTACTCGTTGCCCTAAAAATTAAATTGCCATGGGTATCTCCCTTCCACGCTTTTACTATGGCAAAGTCCGCATCAAAGGCATATTCCATCAAATAGGTTTTTCCATCAAAATCGCGGGTTTCTTTACCAAAAGCCACTTCCGTTCCTACTCCGGCAGGAGTATAAACTACAGGCATCCCGTATCCTGCGGCCAACGCCCGTGTGGCCAAAGTTCCTTGCGGAATTAATTCCACTTCCAATTCGCCGCTTAGCATCTGGCGTTCAAATTCGGCATTTTCACCTACATAGCTAGATACCATTTTTTTTACCTGTTTTTGTTGTAGCATTAACCCAATTCCAAAATCATCAACTCCGGCATTATTGCTAATACAAGTGAGGTTTTTTAACCCTCTTTTCACCAGGGCATTTATACAATTCTCAGGAATGCCGCACAATCCAAACCCTCCCAACAATAAGGTCATTCCATCGGCAATATTTCGGGTGGCTTCCTCTGCATTATTTACTATTTTGTTCATTCTAAAAATTTAAAATTAAAGTTTGCAAAATTAACATTGCATTCGGCTAATTTTAATTTTTTGAAAAAATGTGTCTATAAAAGTGTAAGTATTTACATTTTACGGTAAACTAACCTTTGCCTTCTATCGTATATTGAAAAAGTAAGTTTATTATTGCATTGAGAAATACTTAACTTATCGTTTTTAAAAAAAAAACTTAATGAAGAAAATTCTACTTCTTGGATTTTACTTGCTTTTTTCTAACCTCAGTCATGCCCAGTTGTATGGCAATGAATGGATAAATTTCAATCAGGATTATTATAAAATTAAAATTGGTAAAGAAGGAATATACCGCATTGATTATAATACCCTTCAAACTATTGGTTTCCCTTTAAATTCAGTTGATCCAAATTATATCCAGCTATGGATAAACGGGCAGGAACTTCCCCTAATTGTTAATGGCGAATCGGATTTAAAGTTTGATGTTGGCGATTATATTGAATTTTACGGAACTTATAATGATGGTAAATTGGATGCTCCCTTATATCCAAACACAAATGAACAACCGCATCAGTATATGAGTTTGTATTCGGATACGGCTACCTATTTTTTAACTATTTCATCATCCAGCACAGGAAAACGTGTAGTTGTAAATGACGATAAAGATTTTACCGGCAAAACCGCCGATCCCTATTTTTTGTACGAAAAAGTAAACTGGTATAATAATAAAAATGGCGGCCAGGCTTATGATGGACTTGGCTTTGCCTCTGAGGGTTTTCATTCGGAATATACAGAGGGGGAAGGTTGGGGATTGCAATTTGCCGGTAGCGGAATTACTTTTAGTTTTCTTACCCCACATATTAGCAGCTTAGGTCCAAAACCTTATCTTGAGGTGTTGGCCCACACCAGAGGAAATAATACAAATGCCTATGATATTGATGGTAACAACAATGGGCTTCAACTTTCATTTAGTCCTTCTGGAACATTAATAAGTGAAAAAAAAATAAGAGGACTTAATCGTTATTTATTTCAGGATTCATTAGTCAGGTCTTTAATAGGTAACCAAAGTTCTAACTTTAAATTAACTTCTTTTTTATTGGCAAAATCTATTCATTCGGTTTCATATTCTAAACTTATTTATCCTAGGTTATTAAATCTTAACGATTCATCAAATTTTAAATTTAATTATATATCCACCAATAGCTTTATCAAATTTTTAAGATATGCTCCAACTAAATCAAAGCCTATTGTTTATGATCTAAATAATTATACCAAGTCTATGGCCTATTTAACAGGGAATGATTTGTTCTGCAACCTGTCAACTGCCAGTCTTAATAAATCACTTTACATTTTGGATGAAACATCGATTATGTCCATTTCATCATTCAATATCAAACCTTATAAATTTAATGAACTTAAATTAGCTTCAGACTATGATTACCTTATTATATCTAATCAGAAGTTAGACTCAGGAGCCAAAGCTTATCAGGATTTTTTAACTACTTCTACCGGTGGCAGCCACAATGTT
>JBJXDS010000257.1:0-3329 GCA_046154525.1 Bacteroidia bacterium | reverse complement strand
GATTATTAAAGTGTAAACCTTTTTAAAAAGAACTATAGTCAAGTCTTATATTTTTAAATCCCTGTAAATCAGTTTTTAAAAATATAGAATAGTCTCTTATAGTTTTAATTTTTATTGCTTTATCCAATACTTATGGAAATAATGTATGTTTGACCGAACATAATTATGGCAGAAACCACTGAATTTAAAAAAGAATTAGGATTATTCGACAGTAGCATGTTGGTAGCAGGCTCAATGATTGGGTCGGGTATTTTTTTGGTAACCACAGGCATGGCCCAGCAATTGGCATCTCCGGGTTGGATATTATTAGTATGGCTAATTGCAGGTATTCTTACCATTATGGCGGCATTGGGCTATGGTGAATTGGCAGGTATGTTTCCAAAGGCCGGCGGACAATATGTTTATTTAACTGAAGCTTTTGGAAAAGGCACTGGCTATGTTTTTGGGTTAATTACGTTTTTGGTAGTTCAAACCGGGGTAATAGCTGCAGTGGCCATAGCATTTGCCAAGTTTTCGGGGGTACTGTTTCCGTGGATTAGTCCCGATAATATTTTGTTAGATTTAAGTTTTAAAACTGATGCATTTCAATACGTTGGGATAACTTCACAGCAATTGGTGGGGGTGGTATTAATTTTTCTGTTATCAGCCAATAACTTAATGGGTGTAAAAAATGCTAAGGTAGTTCAGGGTATTTTTACAGTTGCCAAAATAGGGTCGTTGCTTTTCTTAATTTTTGCTGGCATTTATGTGGGCTTAAATAGTGAGGCTTTTGCCTATAACTGGTCACAATTTTGGGATACCCGAATCACCAGTATTTCCGAAACAGGAGGAATTGTTAAAGAATCATTACAAGGCGGGCAATTAGTAATGGTAATAGGAGCAGCTATGGTAGGGGCATTATTTAGTTGTGATGCATGGAATAATATTACCTATACGGCGGGTGAGGTAAAAAACCCACAAAGAAACATACCTTATAGCCTTTTGATTGGGACAGGGATAGTAGTTTTACTTTATTTTTTAGCCAATGTAGCTTACTTTACGCTCCTTCCTGTAGATGGCAACCCAGATGGTACCGATGCATTAGCCCGCGGAATTATGTGGGCCGAAAACGATAGGATTGGGGTAGCGGCAGCTGAAGTTATATTTGGTGGAACGGCTGTAATTATGATGGCCGTAATGATTATGGTAAGTACGTTTGGGTGCAATAATGGTTTGATAATGGCAGGTGCCCGATTATATTATGCCATGGCCAAGGACAAATTATTTTTTAAACAGGCTGGAACTTTAAACAAAAAAAGTGTTCCGGGTAAAGCCATTATGATGCAGGCCGTATGGGCCAGTTTACTTTGTTTAAGCGGCACCTATGGCAAATTATTAGATTATGTAACTTTTGCTTCTTTACTTTTTTATGTGGTTACAATTGCAGGAATAATAGTTCTACGAAAAAAACGCCCTGATGCCGAGCGCCCCTATAAAACGTTGTTCTACCCAGTTTTGCCAATTTTATATATTCTTTTGGCAGGCACCATTTCAATAATATTATTAATAGACAAATGGGAAACCAGCCGCATTGCCATTGCAATTATTGGTATTGGTATACTTTCATACTTGGTTTTAAGCAGGAGTCGCTCCAATAAAAAAGAAGAAGTTTAAATAAAACACTTGCCCCTTGTTATTAAATCTCTTTAGCCAATCATTTAAATTTAATAATTTCAGGGGTTTATATATTCTGTATTTTATTTTATTCGCTGCGTATAGTGCAAATTCACAGAATTTGGAATGGAGCAATACCCAAAAACTTCGTGGTAATTCAATTTTTACAACCATTCTGGGCGAAGATGAATCAGGAATATATGTATTGCGCCATCGTAATAAATTTCTTTCCAAGTTTATAGTTTTAGAACGCTATCGAAATAATTTAGGTCTGGAATCGAGTAAAAGTTTTTTGCTAAAAAATACCAGAATTATTTATTCCGACATTAATGAAACTGGCATCTTACTTATCAAACAAATTTTTGATAAAAAAGCAGGCAACTATAAAATAGTAGCTACGGTTTTAAATAACAGTTTCGAAAACGTAAAGCCCGAAACTCTAATTACCTGGGTTAATCATCCTTTTTCAAATGCAAGTCCCACATTAATTATAAAACCATCCTTTGATCATAAGCACTATTTTATTTTTAATTATGGACTAACCAATTTACCTATAAATTTTAACCGATTCACCATCATTGATCAGCAAATAAATGTAATTGAACAAGGTGAGTTTTATTTTGAAAAGGAATGGAAGATAGAAACCATTGAGGATATAATTCTCGACAAAAATCTTGAATTTAGCTTGTTGTTGAAATCTAAAAAGAATATAAGCGGGTTCAATACTTTGGCAATTTATGAGCAAAATAAAATTAAGCAACTGGCCGACTCAAATTATAGTTTAGACAAACCAATCATTTTTTATAATACTTCAACTGGCCAAAAAGGGGTCTCGGGTTTTTATACTTCTGATATTGAAAATGGATTTGAAGGTGATTTTTCATTCCAATGGAAAAATTTATTTCCCGACTCGCTCAAACTTAATAAGCAGCCTTTTTCGCGCCATATTATTAAAGAATTGGCTGGTGAAGTAAAAGCCCAAAGTGGGTTTTTGCCTCCTACCTATTTTCCGTTAAAGGTAATTTGCCGGTCGGACGGAGGATTTGTGAAAATTAGTGAAAATTCATATACCCAAAAAGAACAAGATGTGATGATGGCAAATGGAGTGGCTTCCACACAGGGTAAAAATATTTATAGTTTTGAAAATATATTGATCCAGAATTTCGATAGCAGTGGCCAATTATATTGGGAAAACTGGGTGAGTAAAAATCAAAATACGGTGAACGATGGTGGACTGCTAAGCTCAGTGTTTATTTCGGTTACACTCTCGTCTGTAAATATACTTTTTAACGACCCTATAGCCACCGGTGGCGACATTGTACTTGCTAATTTTTCGCCTGGTGGGTTAAGGGAAATAAAGGTGGCCGCCAAAGGAGATGAAATGAATGCCTTTATTATACCGGCTGAAGGAAAACAAATTTCAGGCGACAAAATTATTGTTCCTGTGCTAAAAGACCGTAAGTTTGCCCTATTAAAAATTACCTTTAAGCAATGATACAAATCATAAGGAATAGAGGCATCGGCGGTATTATTATTGGGTTAATTATTATTGTTATTTCTAAAATTTTTTTTGAACCTGTGCCCGATTTTCCACAGGTAACCTATACGCCTCTTTTCTCCTCACTTAAATCAGCCATTTCTCTATTCCCAAATATTGATATCGTTTTAGGTTTAGC
>JBJXDS010000256.1:0-10412 GCA_046154525.1 Bacteroidia bacterium | reverse complement strand
CTATTAAAAACCTCTGGAAATGCCTTTTTCCAATTAAATGGTTTTATCTTTTTTTCTTCTCCAAAGTCTAATTGATTTTCATAAAAATCGGTATCCACCAAACTATTTCCACTCTTAATATTATTGTCCAAAGTGGGCAACACCCGTTGTTTGAACATGGATTTTTGATTATTCTCAATCGAGGCATTGGTTTCCCCTTCCATACATTTTAGCAATAAGGAGAGTTTGGTTACTTCCACAGCGTTTACATCTATATCCACCCCATAAATATTATTTAATAATATTTCTTTTTTTAATCCAGTGGTCAGGGAACCCATGTCAGTCAAGGCTTTTGCTTTTTTAGCTTCTGCCTTGTTTTGGGTATAATAATCCAGATGATATTTTAATAAGTAATCGTATGCCCCAATCAAAAAACTACCGCTTCCACAGGCCGGGTCCACAATTTTAAGTTTGCTAACTTCCTCAGGTTTTTTACCATCTGTTAATTTGCCCACCGTGTTTTTTACAATATAATCCACCACATATTGCGGGGTATAATATACGCCACCGGCTTTTCTCACTTCGGGTTTTTCTTCAATTTTAGCCCTATGTGCTTCGTCTATGGATATGGTTTTACCCAAAAACTGTTCGTAGGCACTCCCTAAAATTTCCACCGATAAAACCGAAAACTCATACGGGCTAATAGGGTAATACAAATCATTGATAATGGATTTTATTACCTTGTTTTCTACTTTTATAGATTTGCTTATCTGGTCTTTTTTAAAATCAAAAAGCCCCGAATTATATTTATCATCAGCCTCTTTAAAAATGCTAAACAAGTTGTGATAAAATTCGCCACCCTTTATGGCATCTTGCAAAGAAGCATAAGGCTCAATACCTCTGCCTTCGGCTATTCGTAAAAAGATAATGCGGTCAATAGTTTGTTGAACCACAAAATTTATTTCATCTTCATCCAGAGATTTGTTGTTCCAACTTATGGAAGTAGCTAAATAAGTTCGCCAGGTATCGAGTGACAATAAAAATTCTTTGTCAACCGTGGCTGTGCCTCTTTTGTTCCCCGTTTCTTTTATAAATTTATCAAGGCCGCCTTTTAATACCCGTTCTTTGGAAAAGGTTTCCCAGATAAAATCGAACTGGGTTAAATATTCCCGAAAGGTTATGTAACGTATTCTTGCAACAGCAGCTTTATCCGTTGGATTGGGTTTTTTGGTGCAATCGTATATAGCAAATTCTTCAAAATCAGTAATAATACTAATCGAAAGTTTCACGTTCCAACCATATCGCCTAACCTGATAGGCAGGCAACATATCATCTCTTACAAATACACTTGGTTTTTTAGCTTCTACAAAAAACAGGCGTTTGCCACCAGCCAACCTAAATGAATAATCAGGTGCTTTGGTCGATTTTTCAATTTTAATTTTGTCTTCATGAATTACTTCACGGTAGGCTTCAGCGTTTCCTTGTTCATTATCTACATCCCAGCCTAAGGCTTTAAAAAATGGGTCAATAAAATCGCGGCGAGTTTGAGTTTCGTTATATTCCGATCTTTTATAGGAAGCATATTGGTCTTCAAAGCGTTCTACAAGTTCCGCTATTTTTTTATATGCCGTTTCCTTTGTTACCATTCATAAAGAATAAGTTTCAAATATAGGATTGAAGAAATGAAAGACGTGGTGAAACTGATTAAGAGTTTTACACTTTTTCGGAACATAGAACTCAGAACATAGCACTATAAAAATTACATTTGCACCATGTCCCTCTATCCTCCTTTTTTAACCAAAGGCGATAAAATAGCCATAGTGGCCACGGCCCGCAAAACCAATCCGGAAGAGTTGCAAACATTTATTAAAATGGCTGGGGAACAAGGGTTTGAAGTGGTTTACACTCCTGAACTTTTTAGTGAAGAACGCCAGTTTGCCGGAACGGATGAACACAGGGCCAATAATTTTCAACATTGGCTGGATGATGATGGAGTAAAAGCTATTTTATTAGCCCGGGGCGGTTATGGCACGGCCCGAATGATAGATGGGCTGGATTTTTCTAGTTTTATTAAAGACCCCAAATGGTTAATTGGGTTTAGTGATTTTACTGTAATCCATAGCCAGGTTAATTGCAGGTATAATTTACCAACCCTTCATGCAGCTATGCCGGCTTTTTTAAAACCCGACAGCTTACCCGATGTGGTAACTTCATTCAAAGAAATGTTTGAGGTTTTGAAAGGAAATATACCAACCTATCAGTTGCCCAAACACCCATTAAACAAGTCAGGAAATTGCAGCGGAACATTGGTTGGTGGTAATTTATCGGTCATTTATTCCATTATGGGTTCGGTGTCGGAAATTGACACCAACGATGCCATTTTATTTTTGGAAGACCTGGACGAATACCTTTATCATATTGACAGGATGATGGTTTGCCTCAAGCGGGCAGGCAAACTGAATACGCTGAAAGGCTTGATAGTTGGCCACATGAACGATATGCACGATAGGGGTACACCGTTTGGAAAAACGGCTGAAGAAATAATAGAAGAACATACCGAAGATTTGGGTATCCCGCTTTATTTTAATTTTGATGCCGGGCATAAGCGAATGAACCATCCTTTAATATTTGGTACCAAAGTTAAAATTGAATCGAATTGCCTTATTTTTGGCAACTCCTAATTTGGAATGAAAGTAGCCGTAAAACAGTTTGCCTATTTCTTTGCCATTGGCTGTTCAGCCGTGGCCCTCGACTTTGTGGTATACAATTATGTGTTGGACTGGATTTGTCCGGGCTGTGCCAATGAAGCTTCTTTTAAACGTTATTTTTTAAATTTTAATAGTGCCGACCTAGCTAAGGCTTCTGGTTTTTTGTGCGGTTCGGTATACACCTACTATATGAACAAGCGGTTTACCTGGAAACAAAAAGACCGCAACAACCGCCGTTTGGCACGATTTTTTGCCCTGTATTCCATTTCGTTTGTGATGAATATTTTAGGTAACAAATGGGCATTGACCTGGCCTGAAATTGTACCTTTTATAAAAATAAAAGATACAGCCTTTTTATTTGCGACAGGCTTAAGCGTGGTGGTCAATTTTCTTGGGCAAAAACTTTGGGTTTTTAACGCCAACGTTTCGCTGGTGGCCAAAGTTAAAAAAAGGTTATCCCCTAATTCTTAAAAAAAACTAAAGGGTTTTGGAAAAACAACTTCTTGTTTTGCATTTGGGAAGTAATATGGGCAACCGTTTTAAATATTTAAAGGGTGCTTTAAAACTATTGGACGTTGAATTTGGTACATCTTTAAAAATTTCCGGAACTTATAAAACAAAAGCTTGGGGAAATCAGCAACAACCCGATTTTTTAAACCTTGCGGTAATTTATGAAACCAATAGTGAACCCATTACAATTTTAAAACTAATAAAGGGTATTGAAGCCACAACAGGCCGAAAGACTAGAAAACATTGGCATGAGCGAGAAATTGATATTGATATTATTTTTTATGGAAATGAAATTTTTAAAAATTCAAATTTAGAAATCCCTCATGTACAAATGCAAAATAGACGATTTGTTTTAGTTCCTTTAAATGAAATTTGCCCTGAATATATTCACCCGGTTTTAAAATTGAAAGTTTCTGAACTTTTGAAAAAATGCAGTGATAATTTAAATGTAGAAAAATGGGAGAATATTTAAACCAGTTTCCTCTTTATTTTTTGCCTCCGGTTGGATTTATTTCAAAATTCCTTTCCACCCAAAAACCAGAACTATTAATTGGAGAAAAATTTGAAAAACAAACCTACCGCAGCCGGTTTGAAATAGCCGGGCCCAATGGCCGTCAATTATTGAGCATCCCGTTAATTCATAAAAGCACTCATGCTTTCATGGCTGAAGTACAAGTAGATTACTCTCATAACTGGAATGTAAAACACTGGCGAAGCATTGAAACAGCTTACCGCCGGGCCCCTTTTTTTGAATTTTATGCCCATTACTTTATGCCACTTTTTACCAAAAAGTATTTTCTATTAGCTGAATTAAACCTGGAAGCCTTAAAAATTATTTTTAAAATTTTAAAATCAGAACCAGAAATTAAGATTCAAACGGATTTTACAAAAACTCTAAATTTAGAAATTGTTTTTAACCCCAAGCCCTATTTCCAGGTTTTTGAAGAAAAAAATGGGTTTTTGCACAACCTCAGTATTTTAGATTTGGTTTTTAACCAAGGGCCATCTGTAATGGATTATATGGATTGATAATTTAAAAAAGGTTATTATTTTCGTTGCCTAATGAACACACCTTTTCGCCGGTTAGAAAACCTTCATATTTTGCTTTGGCTGCTCAAAGATTTTTGCTGGCTTACTGATTTAAAAATTCCGGGGTTAATAATGATAATCCCAACTATTTCTGTAGCTGTTTATTTTACCTATAAAAATAGAAAAATAGCCTCTGAATTATGGCACAATCTGGCCATTGTATTTTGGATAACAGCCAACAGTGTATGGATGATAGGTGAATTTTATTTTGACGATACAAAACGAAATTATGCGATTATCTTCTTTATTTTGGGATTACTTTCGGTGGCTTATAACTATTTGATAAGTGAACCGTTTTGGAAAAAAAGGATGGTTAAAAAATAAACATTTAAAAAGCTACATCTTATATAATCGGTATCCCAAGAATATAGTGCCGTAAAAATTTCCAGTTACATTATTTTTAAATCCAGAGGGTGAGTATTTTACATGATAGCCCTTTGACCAATGATTTTCTTGAATATAGAGGTTATAACCAACCCGGGTACCATAAACAAAGGCGCGGTTGTTTTTTATCTTTAGTTTATAAATATATTCGATACCAATGCCTGCCATAATCAAATCTTTTTCAATTACGGTACTCGTAAGGTCAAATAACTTTGTTGTGCCGCTAGATGAATCGATATTAAATTCAATAGATTGTGCACCTAATTCGCTCAAAATATTAATTTGGTTTTGCCAATTATTAAATAAGCTGTATTTAAAATTAAGCCTCAAGTTGCTTACTGTCATCCCAATGGTATAAAGATTACTGTCCATATAATTAGTTTGACCGCCCTTATCTATTCCTAATTCAAAAGCAAACTTTTTTATATTGAATCCTGCACTGGCGCTAGTCAATAGATTTATTGAGCCTTTCTGTTGAATATTAAATTCTGACCCAACCTTGTTATAAAGATTTATTCCAGCATCGGATAGCCCAAATCCAAGACGGAATTCTTTAAAACTTAGCGAATCCTGGGCCTTAATATGAAATTTTAAAATGAAAAAGACGGAGAATAAGAGTACAATTTTTTTCATAATAGTGTTAACCAAACAATGATAACGCTAAAACTAATTCAAAATTGCTTTTGGTTTTTTCTAAACCAAATTATTGGCTGCCAAATACTCGGCAATTTGAACAGCATTGGTAGCGGCTCCTTTTCTAAGATTATCGGAAACAATCCAGATGTTTAAGGTTTTGGGTTGCGATTCGTCCCTTCGTATCCTGCCCACAAATACATCATCTTTCCCCTCCGCATTCATTGGCATGGGGTAAATATGATTAGCAATATCATCCTCTACCGTAATACCTTGAAATGATTGAAGAAGGTTTATTATTTGAGGGATGCTAAATTCATTTTCAAATTCAATATTTACCGATTCTGAATGACCTCCCATTACTGGTATCCTTACAGTTGTGGCAGTCAGTTTAATAGAATCATCACCCATTATTTTTTTGGTTTCGTTCACCATTTTCATTTCCTCTTTGGTGTAACCGTTATTCATAAAAATGTCAATCTGAGGAATCACATTCATATCAATTTTATAATTATAAGCCATTTCACCGGCAACACCATTGCGTTCATTCATCATTTGGTTTACTGCTTTAATTCCGGTTCCGGTAACCGATTGGTAAGTAGAAACTACCACTCTTTTAATTTTTAAAGCGTCATGCAAAGGTTTTAAGGCTACTACCATCTGTATGGTACTGCAATTTGGGTTGGCAATAATTTTATCTTCCTTGGTTAAAACGTTGGCATTTACTTCCGGAACAATTAATTTTTTTGAAGGATCCATCCGCCATGCTGATGAATTATCAATCACCGTCGTTCCAGCTTCAGCAAATTTTGGTGCAAAATCTAAAGACACATTTCCTCCGGCAGAAAAAATGGCAATATGTGGTTTTTGAGCAATGGCATCGGCCATACTCACTATTTTAAAATCCTTGTTTTGAAATTTAATAGTATTTCCAACCGATTTTTCACTGGCCACAGGAATCAATTCCGAAACGGGGAAGTTACGTTCTTCCAATACTTTAAGCATGGTGCTGCCAACCAATCCGGTAGCACCTACAACGGCTACTTTATACATAATTAATTAAATTGGGTTTTTAAATGAAATTCAGGAATTTGTTTCCCGTTTAGCTTTCCAAGTAATTTTAGTTTTTCCAAAAGGTCGGAAAACTGGTCAAATCGAAGTGATTGTGGCCCATCACTCAATGCTTTTTCAGGTTCATTGTGCACTTCTATCATCAGTCCATCGGCTCCGGCAGCCACAGCAGCCAAAGATAATGGGGCTACTATATCCCTGTTGCCTGTTGCCTGGCTTGGGTCGGCTATTATTGGCAAATGGCTTAATTGTTTTATCAATGGAATGGCTGCAATATCCATAGTATTGCGGGTAGTATGGTCAAAGGTGCGGATACCCCTTTCGCATAAAATTATTTGTTGGTTACCTCCCATTAATATATACTCGGCCGCCAATAACCATTCTTCCAAAGTAGAATCCATTCCGCGTTTCAGCATTATGGGTTTATCGGTTTTACCAAGTTCCTTCAAAAAATGATAATTTTTCATATTCCTGGCACCAATTTGCAAAATATCGGTGTAGGGATAAATGGTATCTAATAAGCTAAGATCAAGCACTTCAGTGATAATAGCCATATCATATTTTTGCGAAGCACCCCTTAATAATTTAAGGCCATCTTCCATCAATCCTTGAAATGAATAGGGAGAGGTGCGAGGCTTATAAGCACCACCACGCATTATTTTAATACCTTTACCTGCTAGAAAACCAGCAATTGTATAAAGTTGTTCTTCCGATTCCACAGCACAAGGGCCAGCTATTACAGCCAAATCATTCCCGCCAATTTTTATTCCATTAACTTCAATAATGGTTTGAGGGTTTTCCAATGTTTTTTTTGCTAATGGGTAAGCATTATTAAATGCCATGTTTGTTTCTTAAGTTTTTATTTTGGAATAAGTAATTCTAAATTTCAATGCTTTGTGATTGGGTAGCCGTGTATTGTCCAATATTAATCGTGTTGGAGTAATGGGTTTGTCACTTGGTATAGTAACATAAAATCCTCTGTTAAAGTTTTTGTCATTTGTCAATTTATATTGATCCAACATAAACTGCAATTGTCGGGTAAATCTAATTGTATACTCTCCTGTGAGTGAATTGTAGGTTCCACCATATAACGAAAAAGGGCCTAATTCTGGGTCAAGAAAATCAATAAAATCGAGAATTGGCTTATTTTCTTTGGTAACTTTATCTGGTTCAAATAAATATAAACGTGATGGCAAAGCATAATAAGAACTTACTGAACCGTTAAGCGGGGTAAAAACTAATGCCGCTTCATTAATAACAATTTTTTGGTTAACTGTATTTTCAACCAGATTAAATAAATAAGGTATTTCAATTTTGGTTTTACAACTGCTCATGGACTGAACAAACGTTGTATTATAATGCTTACCAGGATTAGATAATTGATTTAGCAAATCAGGATTGGTATGTTTTATATCGTAGGTATTAAAATTTTCACAATTATTATTAAAAACAAAAACATGCTGCGATGTATCATTGTAATTCACCATAAGCTGAGAATTGCCACTAAAAAAATCTATACCTACTATAGCTCCTTGCCCACTTGCAAGTCCTGTTTGCTGCGGAACTAATACAATTCCCTTAATAAACTCTTTAAATGTAGGAACAGAACTGTAAACGCTTGCATTTGCATTAGCCAATAGCTCTCCAAAGTCCTTTTGAAGCTTAATTAGCAATCCTGGTGCTTTTTTAACTGTTTTGCCTCCTTCTTTTATTGTAACACTATCCTTGATATTAAAAATACCACTCCAAGTGCCAATTTGAGTTCCAATTTGAGTCTTATGGTTAGAAAAATATTTTTTAGAATCCTCAATTTTTTCGTTAAGGGTATAAATTTTCATGGTTTGAACGGTGTTAGTGTTACCATAATTATAAATCTTATCCCAACGGATATAAAGTATCACAGAATCCACTTTAGGAGTAGTACCAAAGCTTAAACCTACCTGTGTAACGGTAATTTCTGAGGCAATGCTTGCAACACTTATACCAAATGGCGGGTCATTTATTACCCCCAATATATTGGTACTAAGCGAATCTGTTTTAATGGAATCTTCATTTACTGTAAAGGCATTTACAGTAAATGTATCGGTTTCGGCAGAATAAAATTCACCTTTGTCAGGTCTTAAATTAAGCCCCAAATCCGATTCAGAATTCTTGCATGATGTTACAAAAAAACTAAGTGAAATGGTAAAATAAAAAATTAAGGCCTTTGACTTAAAAAAGTGGTGTTGGTTAGTTTCCCGCCGCCAGTACTGAATCATAAAAATTTAAATACTTGCTTGCTAATTCATCTTCTTCGTGCTGCATTACTGGTTTTCCCGGGGTTTCACTTAAATGTTTTTCAACATTTGGGTGAAGCGCTTCACCACATCTAACCACGGCATCAGCATGTTTCATGGCACTAATATGAAGGTTGGTTAATTCACCTACCCCAAAGGTTTCCAATTCTTGGTCAGAAATTGAATTTAAACTGGCCTTTCTTGTAAAATCCAGACCCAAATCACCATGAACTTCATTATTAAAGACTGAATATATTACACGGGTACCTCTAAAAACAGGTTCGTCTTTATATATCGTTTTAAGATATAATGGAATTAAACTTGTCATCCAACCTTTACAATGGATGATATCGGGATACCACCCCAATTTTTTAACAGTTTCAATGGCACCTTTGCAAAAGAAAATAGTTCTTTCATCATTATCGGCAAAATACTCATCATTTTCATCGGTAAATACATGTTTGCGATGAAAATAATCTTCATTATCCAAAAAGTAAACCTGCATCTTTGTTCCCGGAATTGATGCTACTTTAATAATTAAAGGATTGTCATTGTCATCAATCGAAATATTCATTCCTGACAAACGAACAACCTCGTGCAATCTGTTACGTCTTTCATTTATAACACCAAACCTTGGTACCATAATTCTCACTTCATTATCGTTTTCCTGAATAGCCTGCGGAACCATGCGGGCAATGTCAGAAATGTTAGAAGTACTTAAAAAAGGATTCATCTCAGAACACACAAACAGAACTTTTTTACGGGGATTTTCCATATAGAATTTATAAATTTAATTATGTATTACAAAATTATAGCATATTTTCGGCAATATTTTTTACAAAACCACTTGTTTAATAACTATTTTTTTATATTATGATTGTAATAAAATCGCCGTTTGAACTCGATATTTTATTAAACCGGTTGCGTGGCAGCAAAAAAAAAATTGGTTTTGTTGCAACCATGGGGGCATTGCACAATGGTCACATATCTTTAATAGAACGAAGTAAATCCGAAAATGATACAACGGTTTGCAGTATTTTTGTCAACCCTAAGCAATTCAATGATGTTGAGGATCTTGAAAAATATCCCAGACCAATTGAAGCCGATATCAAATTATTAACCGAATCTAAAACAGATATTCTTTTTTTACCATCTATTCAAGATATCTATCCTATTAACTATATCGAACTTTTAATTAATTTAAATGGCTTTGATAATAATTTGGAAGGTAAATTAAGACCTGGACATTTTCAGGGAGTGGCCCAGGTTGTAAAACAACTTTTTAATTTTGTAAAACCAGATAAAGCGTATTTTGGGCAAAAGGATTATCAACAAACATTAGTAATTAAGCAGATTGTAAAACAATTTAAACTACCTTTAGAAATAGTAATATGTGCAATACTTAGGGAGGAAAATGGATTAGCCATGAGCTCAAGAAACATCAGATTGACTATTGAACAAAGGAACAAGGCCGAATTTATTTATAAAACATTATTAGATTTAAAGGAAAACATTAAAATAATGTCATATAATGAAGCGATTGAGAAGGGTAAAGAGTCTATTTTAAAAAATGAAGGGGCAATTGTTGAATATTTAACAATTGTAGATGCCGAAACACTTTTGCCAATTGAATCAATAAAGGATATCGAATGTGCAATAGCTTGGGTAGTGGTAAATTATTTTGGCGTTAGATTATTAGACAATATTTATCTTTAAGAAGTAAATAAAAAAAAACC
Organism: Bacteroidia bacterium; assembly: GCA_046154525.1. GTDB lineage: Bacteria > Bacteroidota > Bacteroidia > NS11-12g > UBA9320 > JABWCE01. The sequence continues at coordinate 26 of JBJXDS010000256.1, read as the reverse complement.
TGCAATCCTTAGAATGCAGGTTTTTT
>JBJXDS010000255.1:0-6684 GCA_046154525.1 Bacteroidia bacterium | reverse complement strand
GATGGCTATATACCTCAAACCATTGAAGCTATAACAATCAAGAAATACTTGAGGAAGTATCCAATAATGCATTTTCCTGTAGATAATTATCCTATGGAAGAAACGGATCTTTTAAGTGATGCCCAAGTAATTTGGGAGAATAGTAATGAATACCGTGAATTGTGGAACCAAAAATTAGTAAGACTACATCAAATGGGCTATTCTTTTATCAACAGTAATGATTGCATTGAAATATTAGAACGGTTAAACATAATTGAGGAAACCGTTTTGTCAGAAATCAATAATTTAAAGTTAAAGAATGAATTTTTAAATGAAAGAGAAGTGCACAACAATAGAGAATATGAAATGCTTAGAAACATTTATAAATACAGTAAGGAATATCCATATAATTTGGCCTTGTTTATTTGTGGTGTAGAACATAGGAAACCTTTAAAGAAAAAAATACAAGAATTTGAGGCAATAGAAAATTTGAAACTTAATTGGACATTTTTCAATGAAACATAGACATACACCTGCCACTAACAGTAGGTTTAAGAAATGTGGGATTTTTCGGTTGGAAAGTATCTCCTCCCATCCTACTTTTGTCTAAGGAAAAGTGCGTAGCTCCGAAGCCCACACTTCTTAAACCCACCGCCGTTAGCTTAAATGCATGGGTTACTACGAACTTGATAAATTCCGTATTAAATGAACCGACAAAAAACCAAATTTGTAACATAAACAATCACATTGAAAGATGGCTTTTAAGAGCAAACAAATCCGTAACCCAAAAACGGGACAGGACATAAAATTTATTCAGACAGCAAAGGAAACTGAAGGTAAACTTTTAGAAATGGAGGCAACTTACAACTCACACTCCAAAGAACCTGCTGCACATTATCATCCTTTACAGGTGGAGGACTTCACAGTTTTATCAGGACAACTAACGGTGCGTATTGACGGAGAACTAAAGGTCTTAAAACAAGGCGACACTTTGCATATTCCCATAAACCAAGTGCATTCAATGTGGAATGACACAGACGGAAAGACGATTGTAAATTGGAAAGTTCAGCCAGCAATGAACACCGACAATTTATTAGAAACAGCAACCGGACTGGCAATAGACGGCAAAACAAATGATGATGGAATGCCTAACATTTTACAAGTTGCTTTGATGGCAAATAAATATTCTGAAGTGTTCCGACTTTCTAAACCACCTTTTGTAGTTCAGAAAATTCTATTCATTATTCTAACACCTTTTTCGTATTTATTAGGATACAAACCAACCTACAAAAAATATCTTGACTAAAACTTAAAACAACACTATGTCAACTAACACCAAATTAGGCTTGACAACCTTGGAGAAACAACAGCACATGCAGCTAACGGAGAGGTTTGAGCAATTTAATTATCCATAAACGTAAAGTTAATAACCACCGTTGTTGCAATTATCGTTTTTACACTGGCGTAATCTATAATTCGGAGACTGTAGGTAAGTTGGTGTCCATTGTTGGAACCATCGCCGGTATAGCAGCTTGAAATTCCTGTTATTAAATTTTGTGCCGAATTGCTCAATTGAATGGTAGAGTTTGGTGTGCCAAATGTTCCTCCTGCCCCACCACCCGAGTATGCTGCTACCGATAAATCGAGTGCTGTTCCGGCTGGTACTGTGCCCGAGGCAATTTGAACCATAATTTTACGGCTTGAGTTTGCCACATTAGCCGATGTGTAATTAAGCCACTTTGAATTATCGGTAGCCGATGAGGCCAAAATTGGTAATCCGGCTTCGGTTGGTTGAGTAATTACCAAACTTATTGCCCCCGAACCTGGTTCAATATCCATTAATATTATGGAGGGAAGTATTACCATGGCCGGGGTGCCCGATAGGGTGTACTGAGCCTGTATGCTATTAAAACCAAAAATGCACAGCAAAAAAATAAAGAATTTGCAAGGTGATGCTTCCGTCCTGATTCGTGTCCCCACGCATTGGAACGAAAACCAAAATTGATTCTTTGTGACACAAATCATAGCGAAGAGTTTATTAATAATTTCCAACTTGTTTAATCATTTTTTATCATCACAACAAGTGTTATCAGCGTTCCTTTTTTTAAATATTATTTTTTGGGTTGTTGCAAAAAGTGGATTTTTTTCTCCTTTTTCCTAATGTTTATTAGCAATTCAATATTTTGATCCGATTGCAAATCAAATACAAATTGTTCCTTTTCAATAATATATTTATTATCAAGCAGGTTGTCGTACGCGGTTAATTTCCAATTTCCAGGTTTAATATTTTTAAAATAAAATGTTCCGTCCCCGGCACTTATAATAGTTTGCGATTCGAATTCATTTTTTAAAATCAAAACCACCGGTGGAACTTCAGTAACGGTGGTATCATCGTAATAGGCATTTTTCTTAAAAACTACTTTAACCCTTCCGGTAATTTTAGCGGCAGCTATAATATTAAAATTTATGGTGCTTGCTTTATTTTCTATCACATCTACTTTTATGGGGGTAATTTGTTCCACTATTTCATTAAGTAATAAACTGGCCTGATCCACAAACAAAAAATAACTTCCGGCTGGCACATTGTTAAAAACATAACTTCCATCCTTACGTGTAATCGCTGTTCGCCCGTCCAGATGCACTAATATGTCTTTCACCGATTTTCCAGTTTTGCTGGTAATAACCCCGTTTACTTTGCCATAGCTCGCTATTTTTTTGATAGGAATGTAAATTTTGTAATTGGCTCCAAACTGGATGTAAAGTTCTTTGGCCGTGCTTTGCTGTGCTAAAAAAACATAACGTGTAGCTACCGTGAAATCCAGGCGTTTGCCTGTATTATATTTTACTCTTAAATCAATGGCGTCGCGGTTGCGATAATAATCTTCCGGAAAATAATTACTTTGATAACGCAGCGATGCATTTAATTTAGTATTTACCCGCCAGGCTATCACCCCTCCATAAAACAAGGTGTTTTCATTTTTATATGAATATCTATTGGAATTAAGAAAATTCTGGAATATGGATACTCTAATATTATTAAATTGATAAAACTGGAGTTCGGCAAAAATACTTATCAGCGAGCTAAGGCTGCTATCCTCACTCAAAAGTAGATTACGATTATAGCCTATATCGCCTATAAAACTATAGCCAAAAGTTCTGAATTTTTGGTTTATTGATAGCTGTATCTGGTTCGATTTATAATTAAAATTATTAAGAGATGACCTATCCTGAACCGAAGATGCACGATAGAGCAATCGGGTACTTAATGTTTTATTTATCCTTCGGGTTAACCCTATAAAATAACTGTTATTACTTGGGGCTATCCTTACAATAGTATCAAGCAAAGGGTTTTGATAATCCTTATTATAATTAAAATTAAGATCTGTTTTGCGGTTGAGGATGTAGGTAGTATTCAATACATAATAGGAAGTGTTTTTATAATATCCAGCAAAATTTTTCCCGGTAATAATCATCGAGAAATTAATATTAAAATTGGTCTGTTTGTAAAACACAGATGACCTAAACCCATAATCTTTTAATTTCAAATGTTTGCTTTTTGAAATTTCTGATTCTAATGAAAATTTATCTTTATTTGAATACGAACCAACAATGCTGTTTAATTTTGATTGGTCGGCGGCAATCGAACCTTGTTTGGACAAGTGATTAATGCCAAGTTTTAAATTATTTTTGAACAAATAGGTGGCATATCCTGCATATTCATTTTTAATGGTAGAATTAAACCGTGGCATATTAAAAAATCCACCCAAGGTAAGGTTTGCTTTGTTTCTGCTCACCTCAATTCCACGGGCAAATCGGCTTACCTCTGTTAAAGTGGATAATGAAAATACTTTATCACCTAAATGAACATCATAAACCTGATTCTTATATTTGGCATAATACTCATCATACATTCCCAATACCGAACTGCTAAACCGATTGGGGCCTCTTATGGATAGCTCTACTTTATGTTTATTGGCCTGATCTAAACTTCCCTTAAAAAATGCCTCCACCTGATAGCCTGATGCGGATGAATTGTTTCGATTACTTATCAGGTAATTTAATTTTATATTTCCGGGAATCGAAAAATATTGACTTTTTTTGGTTTCGGCCACCGGAAATACATAGGTAGAACGAAATACATCATGGGTTTTGGATGAATCATCAGGCGATACCACCTTTATTCCATAGGTTAAAAAATCAGGTTTAACCTGATTGGGGTTGGTATTTATGATAATGTCATAATTTAAAATCTCTCCCGGCTTTAGGGTTATAAAATTTGAATTTTTGTCTGTGAAACCATGTTTTTTAATTCTAAAATTTGAAGTAATATTTCCATTATTTTGAATAACTGTTTTAGCAATAATTGGTTCTCCGCCTCTTACAAAATCAGGAGCACTAATTACATCTACCGAGAAATTAATCTTTCGTTCAATTTCTAAAACTATCTCCTTTTCGGTTACAACGCTATCGTTACTAAATAGCTTGAACATAATCTTTATTAAACAAGGCAAGGTGTTTTTATTTACCATCAACGGAAGAATAATTGTTTTCTCGGTTTTTGGCTCCACGTTAATAACTTGTTTGCACATAATACACGAAAGGTTATTCTGCTTGGCGAAATCAGATGAAAACTTTACAGCTATAGTATCATCGTTGTAAACTTTTAAAACAACCGTGGTTGTTTGGCCTGGTAACACTGATAAAGGCTGCTGAGATAAAATAGTTATAGGGTAGGTTTGCCCTATCGCTATTTTTCCTGAAATAATAAAAAACAAAAAGATGAGTATCTTTTTATTCATCTTTAATCTCTACCTGGGCCTGCATCCCAAACGCTTCATCATCTTCGCAGTCGGCCAGTAGTAGGGCATTATATTTTCCGATGGGCATAGAAGTTATATCAATTTCGAATAAGGCCGAAGTATTGGGATAAAGTTTTTTACGATACGCCGTTGTTAATTTGGTAGTTTTTCCAGCTTCATCGTATAGCTCACATACAAGCAATGTTTCAAACATAAATTCGCCTGTATTTTCAATATCTACAACCAAAAGGCGTTTTTCTTCTTTTTTTACAACATTATTTGAATTGAAAATAAGTTCACGTTTGCCATCGGTGCCTGCAGTAGTTATAATTTGCACCCCATATCTGGTTACAGTTTTAATATTAAACTGCCCCGTAGGTTTTGTTGTATCAGGTGGTTGCAATCCTTCCACCATTATCACACTCCAATAAGACCCATTAAGGCTATCATTTTTAGGTACCAATATTTGAAAATTAATGACCCTTTTTTCTAAAGGACCAAGGGTAAACATGTTTTCCCCTAATTCTATCCATTTGGCATTGGATCGTTTTAATAATCCAGGTGCACCATAATCAGCACTTCCGTTACTTGAAAAGGTATAATCTGTTTGATAAAGTTTTACAGTTTGTGCCACACTTTCAGTATTGCTAACCTCTATCACTCCTTTATAAAGTTCACCACCCTGAATTTTAAATTTATGGCTCAACCCATTTAATATAATTATGGTAGCAAATGCCGATGAAGAAAGAACCAATTTTACGGTAATCAATAACAGTAAGCGTTTCATTTTAATTTTTATTAAATATTTAAACCTCAAAAGTATTTGTTATTCGTGTAGCAAAACGTACTAAATATTAACAGAAAATAATTTACTGATTTATAAAATAGACTCCATTAAAAAAGATAGAAAAAATAGATTTAACCTTTAATTATTTGTAATGGTAAACGTTATTGTGGTTACCCCGGGAGTGGAACTATGCTCTATTAAATTATAAGAATTGGCTACGAGGTTGTAGGTAATATTATGTCCCTTGTTTGTACCATCCCCGGTATAGCAAGAACCTATATTATTTATTAAACTTTGTTCAGAAGTAGTTAAAGTCAACGTAGAAGCTGGCGTTCCTGTTGCCCCGTCACCTGCTGAGGCATCAGATGAAGCTGTAATTTTTAAATCTAAACCTGGCAATGCCGCATCTATTTTTACCATTACTGAATTGGATGAAGATGGATTGGTAGTGGACGAATAATTAAGCCATAACGATGAGTTGGTAGCCGAAGTACTCATGCCTAAACCGGCTTCGTTTGGAGCTGAAAGACCCAGAGAAACTGAACCTCCTCCTTCTACATCCACCATAGCTACATGCGGTATTGTTAATAAAATTGAATGGCTGGCACTAACCCCATCCTGGGCATTGCTTGCTTTGCTGCCGAATAACAATATAAAGAACAGAGCTATAATTTTAACTTTTTTGCTCATTGTAAGTGTTAGATTCGTAATTAAAGAACCTCTCCTATTGGGAAAAATCTTTAGTTGAATAAACAAATATAACACGATTATACGAATTGTCAAGTGTTTAATTTTGAACCCTATTCATCTTTTGCAAATTGGTATAAAAGCAAAGATGGCCAAACAAAGTTTTACCTTCGCCGGCCATCCCGCAATTTTTGTGTTAACGTTATTTTTAGTTGTTGGTAATAGTGTAAGTAACAGTTATTGAAGTTGGTGAAGCTGTGTATTTAATCAAGTTATACGCAGTGGTAGCAAGGCTGTAAGTTAAATTGTGGCCTTTGCTTGTTCCATCTCCGGTGTAACAAGTACCTATGGCACTTATCAAGGTTTGGTCAGATGTAGATAAGGTAATGATGGATGATGGAGTTCCTGTAGTTCCAGCTCCCTGGCCTGCAT
>JBJXDS010000254.1:0-4403 GCA_046154525.1 Bacteroidia bacterium | reverse complement strand
TACATTTTATTTTCTTCCTTCACATTAAAAGCATCATAAAACTCCTGCATGTTACTCATAGGGCCTAAAATTCTGTATTTAGCCGGTGAATGGGGATCGGTAGCAAGGCGGGTTTTTAAAGCCTCAGGTTTTATATTATTTTTCCAGCCTTGTGCCCATGAAATAAACATACGTTGCTCCCCTGTTAATCCATTTATCACCGTGGAGGGTTTTCCATTTAATGATTTTTTATAGGCATAATATGCCATCGTTAATCCACCGAGGTCGGCTATGTTTTCACCTAGAGTTAAATCTCCATTGACCCTTAAGGTATCAATGGCTACATATCCACTAAACTGCTTTACCAATAATCCGGTTCTTGCTTTAAATTGGGCGCTATCTTCTTTTGTCCACCAATTTTTCATATTTCCATCGCCATCAAACTGGCATCCCTGATCGTCGAAACCATGTGTAAGTTCATGTCCAATAATTGCACCTATTCCACCATAATTGGCGGCGTCATCAGCATTTACATCAAAAAACGGAGGTTGCATAATACCTGCCGGAAACACAATTTCATTGATAGAAGGATTATAATATGCATTCACAGTTGGGGTACTCATTCCCCATTCGGTTCGGTCCACTGGTTTGCCAATTTTGTCTATCATAATATTAAAACCAAACTCATTACTTCGCAACACATTCATGCAATAGGAGGCATCATTTATTTCTAGTTTACTATAGTCTTTCCATGTATCCGGGTAGCCCAATTTACGTATTATTTTATCTAATTTTATTAATGCCTGTTTTTTGGTAGGTTCACTCATCCAGGGCAATTGTTTTATTCTTTCGCGGTAGGCCGAAGTAAGATTATCAACTAATATATTAACCTTTTCTTTGGCTTCTTTGTTAAAGTATTTTTCTACAAACAATTTGCCCAAAGGCTCACCAAGGCAACCATCAGTTTTATCCAAAGCCCTTTTCCACCTTGGTTTCATTTCAGTTGTACCCCGTAAAATGGTTTCAAAAAAAATAAAATCCTGTTTGTCAACTTTGCTGCTGAGGTAGGCTGCTGTGGCGTTAATCAATTGCCAATGCATATACGATTTCCAGTTGTCAATACTTTCTGTTTTTATCAATCCATTTAGTACATTAAAGAATTGGAGATGCTCTACCACAATGCTATTAAAAGGTTTTGCGCCAAGTTCTTTGAAATACAAATCCCAGTTAATATTGGGATATAATTTTTTAAAATCCAAAAAAGTTGTTGGATTATATTGGGCCTGTATATTTCTTCGTTCTACCGAGTTCATGGCTTTAGCTGCCAGTTTACTTTCAATATCATAGGCTTTAGATGGATTTGTTTTTGTTTTGGGATTAGCTGCCGAAACCATTTCCATCATTTTTGAAATATGTACCACATATTCCTTCCGTATTTTCTCATGCTTGGCCTGAAAAAAATATTCTTTATCCGGTAAATTAAATCCACCCTGGCTAACATATTGTGTATTTTTTTTGCTGTCTTTTAAATCGGAAGTAATATAAAAACTAAATCCTCCGGGAATTCCCTTTTTATGAAAACGGGCCATTAGTTTTATTAAGTCATCTGTTGTTTTTACAGCATTAATTTCATCTTGCAAAGGCTTTATGGGGGCTAATCCATCATTTTCAGCTTTTGCGCTATCAAGTGCCACACGGTAAAATGTTCCTACCAGGTGGCGATCGGTTCCTTTTTTGGCATTTTTATCTGAGGAAACTTCATTGACAATAGAACGCAAACGTTCTTGATTTCGGTCCTCTATTTCATTAAAACTTCCCCAGCGACTTTCGGTGGCTGGAACCGGATTCTTTTTTAGCCATACTCCGTTGGCATATTCATTGAAATCATCTCCCGGCAATACAGTGGTATCCATGTATTCAGCCTTAATTCCAGGATTGGCCGATGAGTTGTGCTGCTTGCAACCGTTAATTGCAAAACTCAAAACAATCACTGATAGTATTAATGTGTAATTTTTTGTCATCTCTAAATAATTTAAGAAGGGCAAATATATTTTTTTACACCTTAAATACTTAAAGTTTTTTGGAATTATGAAAGGATATACTTGATTTTACCTTTTTTTGCGGAACAAAATGCAAAAACTCCGTTCACATACCATTTTCTTCATATTGGCCTTAGTCGGAATTTTAATTTTATTTATTTATACCTACCTAGCCCAACGGCCTTTAAGCCTGGATGGAAATGCCCGGGAAACGGTTCAAAAAGCATATCATTTTAATAAAAACTTAACCATTGGTAATTTTATAGTTTATGTAATTTTATTATTTGTATCTAATATTATGTACATCCGCCAGCGGTATTGGGATACGTTTATTTGGGCGGGATTAATTTTTTCAACCTTTACCCTTCTCGATTGGTGGTGGCTTAGTGAAATGGTTTTTCATTACAAAAAAACAAATGACCTGTGGGAAGGTGAAAGTAATTTATACCCATTTTTTGGGATTATTATTGCATTATTTGGTTTGTTTATTGCCGTCTTAAATTATCTTTCGCTAAAAAGAATTTATAAAGAAAAGGATGTAAAAAGTGGTGAGCAAGATCTGAAAGATTCGTTAGACAAAAAGGATTTATAATAAATGTACATTTTTAATAACTCAAAATTTTGCGTCTCTACCAAACCAAAAATTAAAAAATGAAATACGAACAAATAAACAACAAGCTTTTTATTGAAAACCGCGAACGGTTTAAAAAAATTTTAAAACCAAACAGCATAGCTATTTTTACTAGCAATTATGAATTTGTGTTGAACGGTGATGCCACGCATACTTTCAAACAAAATTCCAATTTGTTTTGGTTGTGTGGTATTGATCAGGAAGATAGTATACTGGTAATATATCCAGATTGTGCGGTGAAAGAATTTAAGGAATGCTTGTTTTTAAAACAAACCAACGAAAAAATAGCAGTTTGGGAAGGCTACAAATACACCAAAGAGCATGCTACCGAGGTTTCAGGAATAAAGCATATCCATTGGAACGAGGGGTATTTGGAAAAACTACGGCCCGTTATTAATATGGCCAAATCCATTTATTTGCCATTGAATGAAAACGACCGCTTCAGCTACAAAGCCCCCTACAATGAGCTGGATTTTGTAAACGAGATAAAAGCCCGTTTCCCTCTGCATCATTTTGAGCGCAGTTCTACCCACCTACAACGTTTGCGAAGCATAAAGTCAGAACACGAACTGGAACTTACCCGCAAGGCTATTTCTATTTCAAAAAAAGGTTTTGAGAGGATAATGAAATTTACCAAGCCTGGCGTTTGGGAACATGAAATTGAAGCTGAACTTATTCATGAATACATTACTAATCGCGCCACCGGTCATTCGTTCCATCCCATAGTGGCTAGCGGTGCTTCGGCGTGTGTATTGCATTATGTAGAAAATAACCGCGAGTGTAAAAATGGCGATTTGATGTTGATAGATTGTGGTGTAGACTATGCCAATTATGCCTCCGATATGACCCGTGTTTTTCCGGTAAATGGCAAATTTACCCAACGGCAAAAAGATGTTTACAATGCGGTACTAAGGGTAATGAGGGGTGCCTCCAAACTTTTGGTTCCCGGCACTATGCTTATGGATTACCACAAAGTGGTGGGCAAAGAATTAATGGAAAAAGAGTTGGTGGATTTGGGTTTGCTAACTATGGACGAAATTAAAAAGGAAGATAAAGATTGGCCAGCTTATAAAAAATATTTTATGCATGGAACTTCGCACTTTTTAGGAATAGATGTTCATGATGTAGGAATGCGATACGAACCCATGCAGGTTGGAAATCTCTTTACCTGCGAACCCGGTATTTATATTAAAGAAGAAGGTATAGGCATCCGAATTGAAAATAATATTTTGATAACCGAAACCGGGCAATTGGATTTGATGGATGAAATTGGGATGCTGATTGAGGTGGACGAGATTGAAGGGTTTATGAATTCTTAGTTAAGAGTTAAAAACTAAAAGTTAAAAGTTTGCTGTTAGATTGTCATTCCGAGGAACGAGGAATCTTTTGAATTCTTATTTTTTAGTTTAAATACTAAAGTAAAAAGTTTATAAATCTTTAAAGAAATCTTCTAAACTCATTTTATATACCTCCAGAATTCTTAACAAACTTGAAAACTGAAAATTTTTTCCATTTTCCATCCTCCAATATTGCATTCTTGGAATATCATTATCCCATGCAAAAGTTTCATAACTCTTGTGCCCTGCGGCTTTTCTTAATGTTTTTAGCTTTTCCGCCACTTTCTTTATTCTATCATCGGCTGGAGCTTCATTCATAGAACAATATTGTTTGTTATAGACAATAAAAATTACATAATTTAATGTCTATAATAAAATATACATTTGTCTATAACAAATTATACATCTACTTTCGCT
>JBJXDS010000253.1:0-13531 GCA_046154525.1 Bacteroidia bacterium | reverse complement strand
AAGATTTTGAAAATAACGAGGTTGACTTATCGCCCCGATAATCCAAATTGTTTGATTGCACCAAGTCGGTAAAATACTGCCCGTAGTTATCTTTTGGTTCTACATTTTTTCCTGGTTTGTTTGATGTAAAAATTAATTTACCATTATTTACTACAGCCGAGTATTCATCGTAAGCCTTAGTATTAATACCCATTGAATTTACAACAATGGCATTATCCTTCCCTTCCCCCTTTTTTATTAATTCGCAATAGTCGGTATACGGCGTGGCTAATGTGATATTACCCATTTTTACAGCCCATTTATTATAAAATTCTATAGCCTTTTCCGTGCGCCCGTTTATTTGTTGTAACCGGGCATATTTAAAAAGTACCCCGGCATCGGTATCAGCGTTGTTCACTATTTGATCAAAATACCATTCGCTTTTTACATAATTTTTAAGCTGGTAATGAATAATGGCCAGTTCCCGGGTAGATTCCATGGTTTTTAAATTATCGCCTTCCTTTGCACTTTCGTTAAGGGCATTTTCATACATTTCAATGGCCTGGTTATATTTTTTTTGGGCTTTAAAATCGTTTGCCATTTTAAGCAAATCATCACTTTTGGCCGAAATTAAAATTAAGGCGGTGGCTATTATCAAAGTAAATCTCATTCTCTTCATTTAATTAAAATAATCGTGGTGAAATAGCATCCGTGTTTAATTTGTCCTTTATCATAAATACCAGCGAAACTTCGTTAGCACTTCCTATAAATCCTTTACGGAACTGCTGGGATATCCCAAAGGCATAATTCAATTTTAAATATTTATTTAGTTTAAAACCTACAATCCCTCCCATTTGAGAATTTGTTTTATAAGACGGACCTACCCAAAATGTATTTTTATAATCAAAAATTAAATTTAAATCGGCCATCATCCTGCCATTAGGATAGGCTCGTATTAAGCAATACGGATCAATCCACCAGTTCTTGTTTACCCTGTGTTCGTATCCCGCCGAAATAAATACGGGCATCTTATCCCGCCTGTATTTTCGTTCAATATTGCTACTGCTGGTAAATTCGTGCTGAAACCATGCCGGAGCCGACACACTGAAAAATGAATTTTTATTAAATATATAAATCCCAGCCCCAAAGTTATATTCCATGCCGCTATAATTGGTTTTAAATTGTTCATCACCCGATTGTCCGGTTTTAAGTTTGCTATTGGTTTGAGCCATACTCACCATTCCGCCTTGTAATCCATAAACAAGCGACCATTTTTTCATGGGAACACGGTAACTATAAACTGCATAAATTTCAGAATTGGTTTGAACCCCGTAAGTAAAGTTGGTATAAGTAATACCTAAAGATGCTTTTGACAAACGTATGGGTGCTGATAAACTAAAGGCCTTCAGACTTGGTGACGATTCAATACCTGTTAATTGTTGATTAATAAGCAAAGCCCCTTTTATTTTGTAATCTTTACCCGAATAGGCCGGATTTATCAATTGGTGATTAAACATATATTGATTGGCCTGATAACCCGACTGTCCATATAAATAGGACCCGGCCAAAAAACAAATTATTATGGAATATAGTTTCTTCATTTTTATTTTTTAATTACAATAAACCCTGTTTGAACTTTATCTTTTCCTTCGCCTAAATCCAGAACATAAAAATAGGTGTCATCGGGCAATACATCTCCTGAATATGATCCTGTATTAGCCGTTCCGTCCCATTCATTATCATAAATTCTTTTTTTATAAACCGGTTGCCCAAGCTTATCCATCACTACCAATTCATTTGTATGAAAACTTTCGATACCGGGTAATATAAACAAGTCGTTTTCTCCATCCCCGTTAGGCGAAAACAAAGTGGGGGCATCAATTTTTTGAACTTTAATTACCTCTATAGTCCGCACGGTGCTGTCTTTACAACCCATATCATCGGTCACCACCAGTTTAAAAGTGTAAGTTCCTAAACCGGGCGGCCTAAAATCGCCGGTGGCTGAATTATGGCTTCCCAAATAATTCTTAGGCGACCAGTCGTAATGATATTCACCCGTGCCACCCGATGCAGGCATTTTTCGGGAAATAGCCAATGGTGCTGTTGGGGTATAATACATCGTAGTGTCGTGGCCTGCAAATACGTTCATAAAATTATGAACCTTTACAATTACTGTGTCTTTCACCTTATTGGCACATGCATTCCTGCCTGTCCATTCAAATTTATTAATTCCCTGATCCAAATCATAAATATAGGAATACTCTACAGTAGTATCCATAATTTTCCCTTTTCCGGATATTAGTTTCCAACGGCCTTTTACATTTAATTGGTTTTGGGCGTTAAGGTGCAAAGCTGTTCCGCACAAGGCCGTATCTTTTCCTGCAAATACTTTGTCCAGGGGCATTACCCTTGTTAGTTTTACTTCATCAAAAAAGGAAGCACAAGCCCCGTTGTTGGCATTCCATCTTAATATGTGGTCGCCCGGTTTTATAGATACCAACGTGCTTTGAGGATTTGTAACCTGCCCGAAAACTAAATTTCCCGAAACCAATTGCCAGCTTCCTTTTCCATAATTTAAAGGGGTGGCGTTAAGTTTAAAAACCGAATCACAAAAAACAGCATCGGTTCCTGCAAAAGGTAATTCACCAACTGTGTCTTTGGTAACAGTTACTTCATCATAATCATCAGGGCAGCCAGGATAAGAAACTGTCCATTTGAAAATATTGGCTCCTGCTGTTAATTTGGATACATCCGAATTTGGGTCGGCCAAATTATCAATGCTTCCGTTACTTTTTGTTATCGACCACATTCCGGTTCCAGTAATTGGAGCAACGCCTCTAAGCACATAACTGGCTTGACAAACATTATCATCAGGACCTGCATTGACTTGGTCTGCATTTATTATTAAGAATACAGATTTACGAAAAATGGACAGATTGGGGAGGTTGTTGTGGGTAAGTTTGCAGGTATAGGTTCCGGTATTATTCAAAGTAAGGCAACTTAAAAGCAGGGTTGATGAATCGGCTCCGGCTACTTCAACTCCATTTTTATACCATTGAAATTTTATTCCCGGTTCTGAAATATCTGTAATTACACTTAGATTGGTTTGACCCCTTTGTTGACCAAAAATTGTCAAATTTTGCTCCACACTATCTTGCCCTGAATACTTCAAACGGCCACCCATAAATGAGTAAGGCAAAAGATGCTTAAACGTAAGGCTATTGCCCGATAACATTAAGGTATCAATAGCCCAGCCCAAAGGAAATGAAGTAAGTTTATTATTGCTGAAATCTATTTTTTCAAGGGGATGATCGGGCAAGGTAGATACCCCTAAATTTCCTTTAAGCCCATTAGACGGAAGTATAATTCGTGTTACCAAATCGCTGCTGATTTTTATACCAAACCAGGTATTGATTGATCCTATTTTCCAACCTGATTTGTTAACCCATTGGGTTCCCGAAGTATTGTCGAATAAACTTACAAGGGCTGTGGAATCCTGAATACGGGTTTGAGCCGTAACAGCCTGAAAAGCAAGAGGGAATGAAATTAATAATGTAAATAAGTATCTCATCAGTAAGGCGAAGTTAATTTTTTCCGGTTATTTTCAAAATATTAAAATTCCTATATTGCACCCCTCTAAAGTGAATATATGATGTATAACTACTTATTGCCGTTTCAACCTTTTAATTTATTAAAAATTTTTAGACCTTATTTTGTTTTGCTTTTAGCAATTCTGGCATTTGGTTACCAATCAAAAGCCCAGCATTATTTTTCGACTGATCCGCAGGGAACGGATTATAAAATCCATATTTCTGTAACAGGATTATTAACCAGTTACTGCACCTGCGGAAATTATGATACCCGGTTTGAAGCTTCTAAAACCAGTTTTGGAAATGCAACTAAATGGTTTGAATATAATATAGGTGCAGGGTCAGGGTCCACCTCCTACGACCATATTGTTGGGCCATCTGTTTATGCCGAATATTATTTTACACTTTATTATACCGGTTGGAAATGTTCATCCCCGGCCGTTTGTGGGGCATGTATCACCGCCAGTTGCGCCACTAATGTGCCGGCCAATGGTGCTGTTGGTAATACTTCTTCGAGTATAAAAAAACCCCGTAATGTATATGCTACCAATGATACAAGCGATACCTACGTAGATATTAAATGGCTAAAAGGAACTGATATTCCTGATAGCAGGTGTAAATATAAAATATATAGGAACACAACCCTTATAGCAACGGTTAATGGAGATGTATATTCTTACCGCGACAATGGCCTTACCCCTGGATCTAACTATACGTATAGAGTTACTACCTTTACCAATGATTTTGGAACAGGAAACCATGAATCAAGTATGTTTGGCTCAGGTGCTTTTGATAATGGTTCTACATTTACCATGAACCTGCAGGCCAGCGATAAGGCGTTTACCAATCGTACCCTGCTTACCTGGAATGATATTTCAAAACAAGCCGATGAGGTAGAAGTAAGCCGGATTGAAAATGGAACTCCCATTCAAATAGCTGTTGTAAGCAAATATTCACGCCAGTTTAGCGATGCAGATGGAATACCCGGTTTTACCTATAATTATATGGTGAAACCTGTAAAAGTTGGGGTAACCTATTTGGCTGATTATGATTCGGGAACCAGAGCATCCAATGGGGTAATAAAAGGAAAAGTGGTGAGCCAACTTAATGCAGGTGTATCGGGCGTGGTGGTGTATGCCGATGCCTGGGTTAAGGTAAATAGCAATACCGTGTTCAGGCGTTATTATGATACTACCGACCAATCGGGGTTTTATGAAATAAAAGATATTTACTATCACAAAACTGCCGAGTTTAAAGTTTATCCCGTTAAACCCAAGCATAAGTTTAATTCAGATACATTATGGCGAACGCTGGATTTAGACAACCCAAAGCTTTCAGGCATTGATTTTACCGATACCACCGTATTTACCATAAAGGGAAATGTGGCCTACCCAATAGAAGGTGCGGCATCGGCATCAGCTTGTGGCATAGGGGGTGTTCAGATATTATTGAACGGTAAAGAAATTACCCGCACCGATGGAACCGGAAATTATGCTTTTGTTATTCAGGATGAAGGTACCTATGAAATTAGGCCAAAATATTTACACCATTCTTTTAACAAATCTAAGGAAACTATTTTTATAAAAGATAATAAGTTAAACTTAGATTTTTTTGATATTCAAAAGGATACCATTTTTGTTAAAGTTCAAGGCGGTTGTAATACCACCATAGCCGATTATGCCAAAATACGAATACGTTCTACTCAAAACAATTTTTGCTACGACACCACCATTAAAACCAGCCTGAGCGGAAATGCGCAATTAATAGTGGCGGCAAGGGAATACAAGGTAGAGGTAACGGATATTTCACCGGTCAACTCAAACATAATGTATCAAATAGGTAACAAGCCTGTTAAACTGAACCTCACATCCCGCGATTCGTTTTTGCAAATTGATACTTTGTTTACTATTGACACCATTCCTAATAGCTATATTACCCTGCCAGGAGGAAGAAAAGACACCATTTTTGGGTATTACGACACTGCTTTTACCTATGATAGTTCAAAGATTGCCAAGCGGGCAAGGGCTGAATTTATTTACAGGGCACCCATTACCATTGGTGTTAATTTTACTGATTTTGCCGAAGGCATGGTTTGTTTGCCCAATCCCAAAGGTGGCAATGTTACAGTACCCATGATTGAAAAAGGCAGCCGGTATGTGGCCACCATCGAGGTAATGGAAGGGGTTTCACAATGCCATATAAAAGAGGGCAAACTCCGAATTTATGATTATGTAAGCGATAAAGATAAAACCCCTATTGAAATACCAATAAAAGACGGTTTTGCTTTTTATAAAATAGAAGCCGGAAACCCAGAGGTAGCAGCAGGTGGCGACCACCCTTTCCAAAAGTTATTTTATATGCTGGCCGATGTCGGTTTTCTTGACCCTGTGCCTTATGAACAGTGGGTACTGGTAACCGGAGCCAAGGCCCGCGATAAAACATTTACTACCCGTTCGGCCGGTATTCCTTTTATTGTATTGCACGACCCCCCGGGGG
The DNA here is from genome assembly GCA_046154525.1 of Bacteroidia bacterium. Taxonomy (GTDB): domain Bacteria; phylum Bacteroidota; class Bacteroidia; order NS11-12g; family UBA9320; genus JABWCE01. The sequence goes on along the minus strand of JBJXDS010000253.1, from coordinate 7,466 downwards.
ACCAAAGTTATGCATTTATCGAAAAAGGTACTACGGTTTCAAGCATATTTAGTTCCGAAGAATTTTATGGTGGTTCGGCTGGTGTTGCTGTAGATTTAAGACTTGGAGCAGGATTTAAAACCCCTTTTTCTGAAACCAAAGTGGGATTAGCCATTGAAGGTAAAATTGAAGGTGGAAGAGATAACTTTGACAGGGAAAGTAAAATTATAAACTTTACGTTTAACGAACGTTTTTCGACCACCGATGCCGAGAAACAAACCGGATACCCGGGCGATGTATTTGTTGGGAGCGCCTTTAATATGCTATATGCCCTGGCCGATGCAATAAAATATGATGCTGCTAAATGCAATGTGCTAAGGGATACTATTGTGGCCATTGACCCTGTAGGATTTGCTACCACATTTATTTATACCGAAGGGTTTATAAAAGAAAGCCTGATACCGCGTCTTGAAGAATTAAGACGGGTAGCCCCAAGAGATTCAGCTTTGGCATTACAAGTAGATATTAGTAACTGGAAAGAGATATTACGGAAAAATAGAATAAACCGCGATTCGTTGGCCACCCAGGTATCAGGGGCCAAAGGAAATATTTCTATCTCCAACGGAGCGAGCTATGAAGCCTTTTACGAATACGATACCGTTACAACCAGTACTTATGAGTTCAACTCCTTTTTTAATACTGAAGTATTTATTGGATTGCATGCACTAACCACAGCCGGTGTGTGGAGTGAAAGTAAGGCAGGGGTTATTGCCTCGGTTAAATATGCTTACCGAGAAAACAATGGAAGCGGTGGCCAAAATAAAAAAACTATTGGATACCACATAGAGGATAACGATGATGGCGATTATCACAGCATTGATTTATTGAACGATGTGGCCAATGGAACGCCGGCATTCCGTTTGGTATCAGGGGCTACCAGTTGCCCGCATGAGATCAATACCCAACGCCGCGATTTGGCCAATATCACCATTACCCCGCCTGAGCGCAATAATGTTCCGGCTGACGGTAGTGCGGTATTTACTTTAAATATTATCAATAATTCGCAAAGTAATGAGCCGCGTGATTACAATATTTTTGTATTGCCTGCCTCCAATCCTGATGGAGCGGTTATAGAAATAGGGGGTCAAAATATCAACTTTGTCCCTGCTATGTTCAGGCTTCCTGCCAGGCAAAAAACACAAGTAAAACTTACGGTAAAACGAGGGCCATTAGCCAGCCAATACAAAAATTTAAAATTGGTTATAGTAGCTCCTTGCGAACCGCCGTTAGAACAAACCACTTCGGCGGATACCATGGCTTTTTCGGTTAATTTCCAAAGTGAATGCAGCAAGGTGGAAATATACCGACCGGTAGAAAACTGGTTACAAAATGCTTCGCAAGGCGATTATTTAGATTTGGCTTTTACAGGCTATGATGCCAACGACCCCAATCTTGAATCCCTGATCCTGGAATATCGCCGCGAAGGAAAAGGATGGGAAGAAGCCATTGAAATATCGAAAGACAGTTTGGTACAAAAATTTTATGATGCCAAAGTATTAACCAAATATATGCCCGACGGCATTTATCAATTGAGGGCTGTGGCCAATTGTAAAAGCGCTATTTCGTCCATCAATTATTCTGAAATTGTAAGCGGAAAGATAGACCGCAAAACCATTGAACTATTTGGTACCCCTTACCCTAATGATGGCATATTGAATGTAGGTGAAGATATTTGGGTAGAGTTTGACAAACCTGTAGAAACTGCCATAAAATATCTGCCAGGTAAAATGTTCCTTCGCCGGTTGGATAATAATAAATCTGTTCCTATAAGTTACACCATCAATTCCAATAAATTGATAATTAAACCCCTTGGAACCATATTGGACAGCCTGGAAGGTGTGATGCTAAAAGCTACCTTAATTGATATAGAGGATGTGAGTGGAAATGTGATAGCTGCCCCTATCGAATGGGAATTTGTGGTAAGCCGCAGCCCGGTGTTCTGGCAGCCCAACCATATATCCTACTCCATAGATAAAGGAAAAAACGGAAGTTTTAAAGCCACTTTAAAAAATGAAGGACCAACCACGGGTAATTTTACTATTACAAAATATCCAATATGGCTTTCGCCCGATTTATTATTAGGTACTGTAGGTTCGCTGGGTGGAACTCAGGATGTTGTTTTTACTATAACTTCAGGCTTAAACCCCGGTATATATGTTGATACCATTATGGCTATGGCAGGAGCTTATAAATTAAAACTTTATGTAAAAGTTGAAATTTTATCAGCTCAACCACGGTGGGTAAAACAAGTGCTTGATCCTTCCAAATTTGAACACAGCATGAATTTTATTGCCCAGTTTAGCCTTACACAGCTTGATAATCCTTTATCATCTGACCTTAGGGACGAAATAGGTGTATTTATCAAAGACTCATTGCGTGGCAAAGGCAAAATTGTGTATGTACCTCAATTGAGAAAACATATGGCTTTTATTACTGTTTACAGTCACAGCGAAAGCCTTGATTCCATGACTTTCCGCATATGGGATGCCGGCCCGGGAATACAATACAGGGCCAAGGAAGAAAAGGTTTTCCGCAAAAATACGGTGCTTGGCCAAACCAGTTCACCGTTCATTCTTCATCCCAAAGGCATTTATCAAACCATTAATATGCAAAAGGGCTGGAATTGGTTTGGGCTGTATGTAAAAAATAATAACCAAACCCCTGCCGGAATATTTGGAAAAGCGGCCAAAGACAGCATGACCATAGTGAAAACCCGCGATGATTATAAGCAATACAGCAGCGGTGGATGGTATGGCAATTTAGATACTGTAAGGGCCGGCATTGGCTATATGGTAAATGTGCCAAAAGCCGATACGGTTGAAATTTATGGAACTGCCTATGGCAATGTAATTACACCAATTGAAGGCAATATGAACTGGAGCTGGATTGGAAACTCTGATTTGTTTGGGTCGGTTATTAAATCAAAACTCAGAAACCTAAATTCGGAAACCAACGATATTATAAAATCGCAAAACGAGTTTGCCGTTTTTGATAAAGGCATAAATAGTTGGATAGGAACTTTAGGTTATTTGGAACCTGGTTCAGGATATAAAATTAGTGTAAAAACCCCCGGTGATATAGTACCCGGAGAAACCAGAAAACTGTATAAAACCCTTCCATCGTGGAATCTTGATTTTAATGGAATGGAGTACAACATGAACATTACTGCCGAGCTGCTCAAAGGCTCGCAACGGGTGTTCGACAGCCATTACCTGATTGGGGCGTTTATCAATGGCAAATGCCAGGGAGTGGCTCAGCCAGTGTATTCGGATGATTTGAAACGATACATAGTATTCCTTACAGCTTTTGCCGATAGTGCTGACTTAGGAAAACCAGTAACCCTAAAATTATATGATACCGACCTGGGTGCCGAAATACCTCAAACATCTGCCAGCCTTACGTTTGTAACCGATGGTATTAAAGGAACCATACCCGAACCATTTGACATGGTTATAAACACAAGCGGGGTCGATCGGATTTTAAAAGCCCAAACTTCGATGTTGTGTTACCCCAATCCATTTGGTTCACAAATTCATTTGGATCTTACCTTGCCCAAAAAAGATAATGTAGAAATTTATATAACCGATGCTGTGGGCCAAAAAATAGAAACCTTGCACAATGGAATACTAACCCCCGGAAACCATACCTGGCTATGGGATGGTGCCAAAATACCCCAGGGTATTTATTTCTGCATTACCCGTATTAATGGGGAAGTATTAAGAACTACAATTATGAAAAAATAATTTTTAAAATTTTAACGAACAACAAAAATGCCGTTGCTTTGAAAAAAGTAGCGGCATTTTGTCTTTAAAATAATTTCCCCTTACCAAAAAAAAATAGCTGAAAGCAAAATGAGAAGAATCATAAAAAAATAATCTTCACAGAATTGTAATTTTAGAAAAATTTATTAAGTTCGTGTAAGTTTTTTACGATTACTTAATTTTTTTGAATATGAAAAGATTTCTACTCCTACCCTTAACGGGCTTTATTTTCTGTTTTTTATTCTCTACCTCTAAGGTTAAGGCTCAGCTTGATTCCACTGTTTTTGACTACGATGCCTTTACATCCTGTTTTGCCTGTGGTGATAATTTGGCCTACAATGTAAATGGTACGAAGGATAGCCTTACGGATGCTACTCCCAATACTCATTTTCTGTCGATGCTAAAAGTAAAATACAAAATGTTTTCCTGCTACTCGGGTACCTTAAGTCTTACCTTAAATGGCACTACTGTGGGAACTGCCACCGCCGCATATAATTGTGCCTGCAATGCGTGCGATAGCCTTGTTTTTAATATCTCGGCGGCCAATATAAAAACATATTATAAATATGGTCAAAAAAATGTTTTCAGGCTGGTTTCACCAAGTTCGGGTTTGTATATGGATAGATGTGTGGTATATCGTTTTAAATCTAAAAAATCGAATTACGATGCAGGTATAGTGTCAGTTGATTCGCCAGCTGTGTATGTGTGCCCAAGTTCTAAAAGTATTAAATTAACGATAAATAATGGTGGCAGAAAAGCGTTTACAGGGGTAGATGTGGCATGGAAGTGGAACGGAACCAGCCAAACCACAGTAACCCATAGCGGAACATTAGATACAACCGGTGGCTCAGGCAGCAATACTGCTCAGATTACCCTTGGAACAAAAACATTTACAAAAGGTAAAAAAGATACCCTTATGGCTTGGACACGAAACCCGGGTGGAATTGTGGACTCAACTAATTTTAATGATACCGTTCGCCATATTTTTTATGGAAGCTATGGTGATACAATTCGAATTGGTGGCTCTGCACCCCATTATGCAACTATACAGGCTGCCGTAAATGAATTAATGAGCAATGGAGTATGTGCACCAGTATATATAAAACTATGGCCTGGCACCTACAATGAACAGGTAACCATCAATAATATTCCGGGTACCAGTACTTCTAATTTTATTATGTTTTTATCTAAAAACAATGATAGTGCAAGTACTGTGATAAATTATTCGGCAAGTAGCTCTCTTAACTATACGTTGAGGCTAAACAATGTCAAAAATATATTATTTCACAGAATTACCATTGAAGCCTTAAATTCTACTTATGGCACAGTGGTATCCATGATTGGGGGTATTGAAAATATTAGTTTTAACCGATGCGCTTTATTGGGGGTAGCCACCTCATCCACTAGTTCCTCGCGATCAGTTATCAATCGATCTTACACCAATGTAAGTGATAAAACACTCAATTTGGTATTTACACAATCACGAATACATCAAGGGTCGATGGGTATCTACCTCAATAATTCCTACTCCAATTATCTCTATGGGTTATATATCCGAAACTGTGTTTTTGAAAACCAAAGCTATATGAATTTGCAATGTAGCTACGCCAAAAATATTGGAATAAGTAACAACCTATTCGACCGTAACGGGTCAAGTGCATATTATGGGTATGGTATACTTTTACAAAACACTGAAGATAGCATGACTATTGTTTCCAACCGTATTTTACAAAGAAATGGTGGGTATGCTTTCTATATTTATAATGCTACCGGTAAAAGCACCAAGCGAAATTTAATAGCCAATAATTTTATTTCTGTTTATTCGACCTTAAATTATAGTAACGACTATGGTATTTATAATTATTATAATCAATATACTGATTTTGTAAATAACAGTATTCTCCGCCATTCGGCAAGTACGGATGGGTATGCATTTTCATTAGAGGAAGGCAGTAATAATAGAGTTTGGTATAATAATGTTGAAAATAAAAATCAAGGCAAGGCATTCAATATAAATTCAGGTTCAAATAATTCGGTATTAAAATCGGACAGGAACAATTTTTATAATGGTGGGGCTGATATTGGCTTTTGGTATGGCAATACTATAAAAACAATTACAGATATTAAAACCAAAGTACAGCAAGATTCAAACTCAGTAAGCAATGATCCTAATTTTAGTTCAACAACTGACCTTCATGCTTACGGTGTTGATATAGATGGTAGGGCCCGGCCTTATAGTGGAATTACAAAAGATATTGATGGCGAAACCAGAAATGCTACAACTCCTGATATTGGGGCTGATGAATTTAATTTACTAGCATTGGATATTGGAGTGGTAGATGTTTTACCAACATTAACCGGCACAAATTGCCTAAAGGTGGTTTTGAGAAATATGGGTACTACTACCGTAACCTCAGCCAAAATTGACTGGAAAATAAATGGGGTGGCAAAAACACAAATAAACTGGTCGGGTTCATTAGCGAAAGGCGATACAGACATAGTTTGCTTGGGCAATATTTTATTTAAAAGGGATACACTTTACACTTTAGTAGCATGGTCATCGGCACCCAATACAGGAACTGACTTATTAAAAAGTAACGATACACTGGATGAAAATTTTTATCCATCTATGAATGGGATTTATACCATTGGCGGAACCACCCCTGATTTTGCCAGTTTTGGTGCTGCTGTATCATCATTAAGCAATGCAGGGTTAATTGATTCAGTGTATTTTAAAGTGAGGAATGGCACCTATACCGAACAGATAGAATTAGGGGATATAGATGGTGCTAATCATAAAAATTCGATAATATTTGAATCGGAAAGTAAAGACAGTTCAAAAGTTATTTTACAATATGCCACATCGGCTTACAGTAACAATTTTGTGGTCTATCTAAATGGGACCAATGGCGTGACATTTCGTAAAATCACTTTACAGAACCAAACTGCATCATCCTACAGAACCGTAGTATTGTTAAATAATACAGCAGCGAATTCAAGGTTTGAAAACAATGTAATTCAAAACAATGATTCTACTTCAACCGATTATTATAGTTCCTTGGTAAAAATGGAGTACAACCAGGGTTCTGAAATAAATTTTGTACAAAATATTTTTAATAAAGGGTCTTACGGGCTTTATTTTTATGGCAACTCATCTGGTAGGGATGATGGTGTAAAAATTCAGAAAAATATTTTTAAAAAGCAAAGCTACCAGCCACTTTATCTATATTACCTTAAGAATATTGAAATTTCTAATAATACTATAACATCTGCCTCCAATAATGTTAATTCTGGTTTGTCATTTGGTAATTTTGAAAGAGCGTCTTCTGTTTTTAATAATAAAATTGACATAAGTGGTGGTAATGCCTACTATGGAATGTATATCTATGGATTTTATTCAAGTACAGATACATTCCGATTATATAATAATTTTGTAACAGTTGGTGGCTCAACTAGTGGAAATGGAATATACCTAAGCGATATATATCCCGGCACCATTTATTATAATAATGTATTAAATAATTGCAAGGATTCATCTTCCAGCTCGGCAGCCTTTAATTTTAGTGGATGTAATTTAAAGGTATATAATAATAACTTTATACACAAAGCAAACGGGTATTCAATATACACCAACTATATAGACATATTCAAATCTAATTTTAATAA
>JBJXDS010000252.1:0-3358 GCA_046154525.1 Bacteroidia bacterium | reverse complement strand
TCATCCCCCAAATCCACTACGATTTCTTCTATAAATCTTAAAAAGAAATTTTACCTGAAGTCTTGATTTTATGATGAAGTATCTGTTATAACCATTAATAAGTAAGCCCAAACATCCATAAAGGAATTTTATTTTTATAGCCATACTCTATTCCATCAGCTGCTATATAGGCATTTTCCTCATTTCTTATTTGTTCGTTGGTTTTGTTTTTTCCTCCTACTTCAAAGGTGTATCTATCATTTATTAAAAAATCACCAGTTCGGGGATAATTTATTTTATGCTTTACTCCAATTTGATTAATAAAAAATGTTTCCCTTAGCATTCCTATATCAGGTTGGTTTTCTACTAGGGCATGAGCCAAATTAGTATTGCCCAAATATATTTTTTCGGGCTTGGTAAGCAGGCCATCACTTTTTAAACCTGTTCGCAATAGGTTTAGCATTTTGGCTCGTTCCAGCATATTCAAAAACTGAATTACGCTATTCCTTGACGCTTCAATTTGCGAAGCTAATGTAGTAATATTAGCTTTATATGGTGTGTTTTGAGCTAATAAGTATAAAAGTTTTTTTATTTTATTAATGGAGGCATAATCTAATTTGTGAACCGCCATTAAATCTACTTCTACTGATAGGTTTATGGTATTATGCAATTTTTGTAAATAGCTATTTTTATTTTCTTTAAAAAATGGATAAAACCCATATTTCAGGTAATTGGTAAACTCGGCCAAAGGTTTTATTTTGCTGCAAACCATATTGCTAATCTCCGCATGGTTTTTCAATATATCCACTAAACTTACTTTCGGTAGCTTTATTCCTTTTTCAAACTCTATAAACTCACGAAACGATAATCCTTCTAAGGTATAATTAACCACCCGTCGGCTCAAATCGGCCTCTGATTTATATATTTCTAAAATAGATGAACCCGTAAAAACTACTTTTAACTCATCAAATTGGTCATAAATATTTTTCAGTTCAATACTCCAGGTTGGGTATTTATGTACTTCATCAATAAACAAATATTCGCCACCTTGCTTTACAAAATCACTTGCAAAATCTAATAGATTATTTTGCATAAAGTGTAAATTATCCAAACTTATATAAAGACACTTTTCGTTTTTGGTAAAATTTTGCTTAATATGTTGCAATAGCAAGGTTGTTTTTCCGCTACCCCTTGCCCCTGTTAACGAAATCATCCTATCGGCCCAATCTATTTCCGGCAAAAGGTATCTTACAAAGTCTGTGGATGTTTTTCTAAGTTTATTTTGATATACGTTTATCAGGTTTTCCATGCTGCAAATTTAAAATAATGTTTTATTTAAACAACATAAAATTTAAAATTATGTTTTATTTAAACAACATAATTAAAATCATATTGTATTTTTAAAAATGCAAAATTTATTTTAAAAAAACTAAACGGGTGATTGGTTTTTCCAATTATTAATAAGATTGGCAGCTATTTCATCCAAACTTTTCTCTCCATTTAACCATCCGTTCATTGAATCTTTGATGGCTTCTTTTATTTTAGAATTATTAAAAAAAGTAGTTTCCACTTTTTCTTTAATGGCTTCATTTAACCATTCCGTTTTTTGGTCATTCCGTTTAGAATAAAAATAACCTTTTGATTTTTGAAACGCAATAAAGGTTTCTATTTGTTCCCAAATTTTTAAAGAATCATCTTTATTATCTAATGAATTTTTTAAAACCTGAGGATTCCATCCTTCAAATTTATTTGGTAAAAAATGAATGGCATTAGTAACATCTGATACAGCCTGATTTAAAATGGCTGGTTCAGTAATATCGGCTTTATTTAAAATTACAATATCGGCCAGTTCCATAATACCCCGCTTTATTCCCTGAAGTTCGTCGCCGGCATTGGGCAATAGTAATAACAACAGGCAATCCACCACCCTATCGGCTACATATTCACTTTGGCCTACTCCAACTGTTTCGATTAATATTGTATCATAACCGGCAGCTTCGCAAAGTAAAATGGTTTCGCGGGTCTTACGGGCAACTCCGCCAAGGTTTCCGCCTGTTGGCGAAGGCCTGATAAATACATTTTCCATCATCGAAAGGGTTTCCATACGGGTTTTATCACCCAATATACTTCCATGATTTTTGTGGCTGCTTGGGTCAATGGCCAAAACGCAAACTTTTTTTTGTTTTTCATTAACCAACCAACTGCCAAAACTATTTATAAACGTACTTTTCCCAACCCCCGGAACACCAGTAATTCCAATTCGTAGGGATGTTTTATTTAACTTTAAAGCCATCTGAATTAATTCATCGGTTTGTTTTTGATGAATAGGATTTCGACTCTCAATAATTGTTATGGCTTTTGCCAAAGCCAGTCTATCACCATTTATCAAATTATTAAAAATCTCGCTTTCCATCACTTATTTATCCATTACTTTGGGCATCAACTACGGCAATATTTACCATATTCACAATCTCACGGACCGAACTACCCAATTGCAAAATATGAACCGATTTGTTTAGCCCCATTAATACCGGGCCTATGGCTTCAAAACCACCTAATTCCTGCATGAGTTTATAGCTTATATTTCCAGCGGCAAGGTTGGGAAAAATAAAGGTGTTTATTTGTTTTTTGCCCCATTTACTAAAAGGAAACATTTCATTTCTCCGTGTTGAATTAATTGCAAAATTTGCCTGAATATCACCGTCTATTATAATATCCGGATAGTTCTGGTGCAGATGTTCAACTGCCTTTTTAATTTTTATAACCTCTTCCCCTTTGGCTGATCCAAAATTTGAATACGATAGCATGGCTATCACCGGTTCCACTCTTAGTTTTTTTACTTTGTCATGTGTCAATAAAGCAATACTAACCAAATCTTCCCATGTAGGATTGATATTAACAGTTGTATCAGCAAAAAACATTGGTCCATATTTGGTAAGCATAATATACATACCTGCCACCACTTTACTAATATGATTTGTTCCCATGGCTTGCAAGGCTGGGACTATTGTACTTGGATAATTTTTGGTTAGACCTGAAATAACTGCATCAGCATCACCACAGTGCACCATCATAGTTCCATAATAGTTTCTATGAATCATCACTTTTGTACAATCGTAATGACTCATCCCTTTTCTTTGCCGCATTTTATAAAATTCTTCACCATATCTTTTGCGGGTTTCGGGTTCATCTGCCGGGTCTATTATCTGAATATTTTCAAAAACCAATCCGTTTTCTTCTATCAGTTGGTTTATTTTATTTCGCTGGCCTAACAATATTGGAATGGCTGTACCATCTTCAATGGATATTTGGGCTGCTTTTAATATTTTATAATTATCGGCTTCGGTAAATACCACTCTTTTTGGTGTTTTACGAGATC
>JBJXDS010000251.1:0-9960 GCA_046154525.1 Bacteroidia bacterium | reverse complement strand
CTGCTTCTCCGGTTATTAAAGAAATTGATTTAATAATTAAAAAAGGAGAAAAAGTAGCTTTGGTGGGTAGCTCCGGTGCAGGAAAATCAACTCTAGCAGATTTGGTTTTACGATTTCACGACCCTGTTTCAGGTGCTATTTTATACGATGGGATTGATATTAAAACCTTGTCATTAAAAGGTTATCGTAATAAAATGGCTTTTGTAACCCAGGAACCTATTTTGTTTAATGATACCGTTGAAAATAATTTAAAATTAGGAAACCCAACCGCCAGCACCGAAGAAATGATAGCAGCTGCAAAACAGGCCAATGCCCATTCCTTTATAAAAACTATGGAAAATGAGTATCAAACACTAGTAGGAGAGAGGGGAGGCAAGCTTTCAGGCGGACAAAAACAAAGACTTACAATAGCCCGTGCCATACTTAGTAATCCCGAGATTTTGGTATTGGATGAAGCCACTTCAGCATTGGATTCGGAATCAGAAAAATTGGTACATGATGCCCTGGAAAAACTGATGGAAAACCGAACTTCCATTATTATTGCCCACCGGCTTAGCACTATTCAGAATGCCGATAAAATAGTGGTTTTGGAACACGGAAGAATTGTGGAAACTGGTAAACACCAAGAGTTAATTCAAAAACAGGGAATTTATAATTCGCTTTATAAATTACAGTCTTTGGGATAACCTTTTTATTTTTCCAGCGACACTACCCTATATCTTGTGAGGCAAGCAAGGCATGTGTTGGTAGGAAACCCAACGGGAATCATTTTAAATTTACCTCCTTCTTTCACTATTTTCATGGTAACACCACCAACTGAAATTGTAACTGGGTCGCCATTAGCGTGTTTCATTCCGTTGGCTTGTTCGGGCACACTTAGTTCTATTTCAGTAGCTGAGGCTTTGCTTAAGTCAGCCATAAATGTTCCAATATTTCTACTTGAAATTTTCAATCTTCCTCTGTCTTCACTAAGGCAAACGGTATCGGCAGCAGTATCTGTTATAGTGCCTGGGCCACCGGTAGGGTCTTTCTTTTCTTTGGCAGTAAATCCAATATAGCACCCTGAAATATCTTTGAGTGAAAGTGAAGGTGAAGTTGGGTCGTCACCGCATTGAACAAAAGCCGAGGCCATTAAAAATAATAGAATAGATTTTAAAATTAGCTTACGTTTGGAAGGGTTTTTTATTACGTTCATGGTTTTTATTTTAAGCGAAAGTATAAATTTTGAATCAAAAACCAAATTTTTGAAATTAAAATAAATGTTTCGCCCTATTCAACCTATCATTAATAGCAGGGCCAAGTTCATTTGAAGGAAAAGTCTCGGTAAGAATCAAATCAAAATCTAAATGATCCAACTCCCGCATAGCTGCAAAAAGATTATGGGCCGCCTCGGTTAATGATTTATCAGGAGATAATATTTTTTGATTTTCAATTGGCAAAAAATCAAAAGGGGTATGGAAAACAATAGCCCCTGTTTTGGTTTTATCAATATTGTTTATATCCACTTCGCTTATAAGTTTTAAAGGGGTTCTTGTAGCATAATGTTTATCCAATTGCCCGGGCGAATTGGGTTTGGAATGGGAAGCAATATTTAATTCCACCGCCCCGATCCAGTTTTCAATGGCTTCAATACTTAATCCACCAAGTCTTAATAATATGGGATTTTCGTCATTTTCAAACATCACGATGGTAGATTCTAAACCTACTTCACATGGCCCGCCATCTAAAATATATGGAATTTTATCACCCAATTGTTCTTCAACATGCTTAGCTGTAGTTGGACTTACATATCCAAAAGGATTGGCACTTGGAGCTGCTAATGGAAATGGAAGTTCTTTTAATAATTGTAAAGTAAGTGGATGATTTGGGACCCTCAACCCTACAAATGGCAATCCTGAAGTAACTAAATCGGGAATGGCCTCGTTCTTTGGCAATATTAGTGTTAATGGACCCGGCCAGAATTTATCTGCTAATTTTTTAGCTTTCTCAGGAAAATGAGTTGTGTATTTTTCTACTTCCTTTTTATCAGCAATATGAACAATTAAAGGATCGAAAAAGGGCCGGTTTTTAATTTTAAAAATTTCGGTAACCGCTTTTTCATTCAAGGCATTGGCCGCCAAACCATAAACTGTTTCGGTTGGGATGGCTACAACTTTACCGTCAACTAATAATTGTGCGGCTTTCAAAAGTTGTTGTTGAAAAATTGGTAATTCGTAATTCGTAATTCCTAATAGATTAAGTTCCTTTTCTCTTCAGACTAAATTTCTCAATCTTATTATAAAGATGGCTGCGTTGTATATCAATTTCCTGGGCGGTTTTGGCCACATTCCATCCGTTTTTACGAAGCTTGGTATCAATAAATACCTGCTCGGCAAAGTCTTTAAAATCCTGAAATTTTTCGTATTGGTTTACAATATCTTCAAGATTCACCGATTTTCCACCCATGGGATTGGCAAAATTCAGGATGTCATTTTCCGAAATTTTATCACCACAAAGAATTACCAATCGCTCAATCACGTTGCGAAGTTCCCTGATATTTCCGCTCCAGGTAATGTTTTTTAACTCATTCATAGCCCCTGAAGTCAATTGTTTGCGTGGCATTGCGTTTTCTTCACAAATGTCTGAAACAAATTTTTCAGCCAATAAAGGAATATCCTCAACCCTTTCATTCAGGCTGGGAACATGAATTAAAATTACACTTAATCTATGGTAAAGATCTTCCCTGAAATTTCCTGCATCAATTTCTTTTCTCAGGTCTTTGTTTGTTGCAGCAATAACTCTAACGTTTACATCTATTTCCTTTTCACCACCAACGCGGGTTATCTTATTTTCCTGTAAAGCCCTTAAAACTTTGGCCTGGGCCGAAAGGCTCATATCCCCAATTTCATCTAAAAAAATGGTTCCATTATCTGCTCTTTCAAACTGCCCTATTCTTTGTTTTATAGCCGATGTAAAAGACCCTTTTTCATGACCGAACAATTCACTTTCTATAAGTTCGGAAGGTATAGCGGCACAATTCACTTCCACCAATTGGCTATTGGAACGGTTGCTGCGTTCATGAAGCCAGCGTGCTACCAATTCTTTACCTGTTCCGTTTTGGCCGGTAATCATAACTCTGGCATCGGTTGGGGCAACTTTATCTATGGTTTGCTTAATTTTAATAATGCCGGGTGAGTTACCAATAATCTCAACTGTTTTAGAAATTTTGCGTTTTAAAACTTTGGTCTCAATAACCAAATTGTTTTTTTCACAGGCATTTCTAACTGTTATTAAAAGTTTGTTTAAATCTGGTGGCTTGGCTATAAAATCATAGGCTCCCCGTTTGGTGGCTTCTAACGCAGTTTCAATGGTTCCGTGGCCTGAAATCATTATAAACGAAACGTCATCCGCAATTCCTTTTACTCTGTCCAAAAGTTCGAGGCCATCAATTTTGGGCATTTTAATATCGCACAGGGCTACATCATACTCTGTTTTACGAAGCATTTCCAACGCTTGGGCGCCATCTTCGGCCACATCTATTTCGTAGCCTTCGTAGGTCAAAATTTCTTTCAGCGTTTCCCTTATGCTGGCTTCGTCATCTACTATTAGTATTCTAGACATTATATATTTATTATTTTATTACTTTCAAAAAAATTGCAAACCGATAAGCCGGGTTCTGTATCCGCCAAAGGCGGATGCCTGTCATTTATCTATGCGACCTACCCTCCTAGTCTCCCGACCTAAGTCGGGATAGGGCGAGCCACCCTAAATACTCGGTTTACATGGTCTTACAACGCACAAGGTTTTTTCCAGCCATACATCACTGCAAGCTGCGTGGGCTTTTACTCCGCGTTTTCATCTTTTCCCAAATCTCTAGCGAGACATAGGTAGTTGTTTTCTGTAACACTTTCTGTTTTCGGAGTTTATCCCGAAACCTCACATTTCTATGAGTGTGCTGCTCTGTGTTGCCCGGACTTTCCTCCCCCAATAGTTCATAAACACTATTAAAAGCGACAGGCTGGTTTGCAGAGCAAAATTATAAATAAATGTATAATATAAAAGACAAATGAAAATTTATTTTAAAAACTTTTTTGCACCGGGGTTTTAGGAGTTTTTATTAAGAAATTCTTTTAAAACTTTATTATTAAGGTCTTTCTTTAAAATGCGTTTGGCCATTTCAATTGCCATAGACTTATTGTTACTTGCAAGGTAAAAATCAAACAGGTTTTTTAAAACCGGCAAAAAATCAGGATTGGTGGTTAGGCATCGCAAATAGTAGGTTTGGGCCTTATTCATTTCCTCATTTTTAAAATATAAATAGCCTAAACTGTTTAAAGCTTGAGTATGATTTGGGTTTAAAGCTATAACAGATTTTAAATTTTGTTCTTCATCTAATTTTTTGCCCAAATGATGATTTGTAATACTTAGTTTATAAATGAACTCAAAATTTTTAGGCTGAATTTTTAAGGCTTTCTGTAAAAATGTCTCGGCCTTTTCAAAATTAGAAATATTTAAATACGATTGGCCAATCCTATAAAAGCCCCAGGCATCTAATTTAGAATTATCAGTATTTTTTACAAATTCGATTACTTTTTTATCATCACCAACCAAATACCAATAGTAAATTTCTAAAACAGGGCTTTTATTTTTATCTAATAATTTTCGGGCTTCTTTTAAATACAAATCATCCGGATTGAATTTTTCATAATAACTCAGATAGGCTTTTATTGAACTTTCAGTGGTTGGGTTATCATTATTTATGCAATACAAGCCCTTTAACCGCCCTTTATTAACTATGGTTTTAGCAAAGGGTTTTTGTATGTAATGATCGTGAACAGTAACATGGGGAATATCAATAGTACCACTACTGGGCATGTGGCATTGCACACAATTATTGTTTTGTTCCTTTATCAAGTGAGCTTGAGCTAATGATTTTTCATCTTTACTATGGCATTTTTTACACGCATTATTAAATTGGGCAACGCCTGTTTCTTTAACCGAAACGTGCGGATTGTGGCAATTAATACAGGTAAGTGAAAGTTGTTTGCCTCCCTTATTAGATTTTATAAAACATTTGCTCAACTGAAGTCTTTGAGCGTGAGAAGCCATGATAATTTCAGATTCATTATTTTCATATTTTGGCATAAACACATCAAAATAATCCGAAAGTTTCATGCCGGGCTTAAACTGAGTAAATCGTTTACCAACTTGCAATACAGCGTTGCCTTGCAGATGGCAACGTTGGCATAAGTCTACTTGCAATTGCCAACTTAATTTTGCCGGATTAATGATGGTTCTATCAATGCCATCTTTACTTTTTATAGCTTTACCCTGCATACGTAAATTAACATGCATTTCGCCAGGGCCATGGCAGCGTTCGCAATCAATCCCCTTACCAATACTTATAAATTTATTATCACTTTCGGTTTCCACTTTTGGCATGGAGTTGTGGCAACTCATACACTCTTCATCAATAATTCGGGCAAAACGTGAGTTGCGGCCTTTTTCAAAACCCGGCGGTAAGCCCCAATGTTTTTCTTGTGAATACCAGGTCATGGGTGCCTGATATACAAAACCATTTCTTAAAATAAGGTGAGAGTTAGTGTGTTGACCCGAACCTATTATATAATCAATTTTTTCAATTCGTTTATGAATAGTATCATTTCCTTCTAGGCGGTATTCCATAAAAAACAATACATCATTTTTCCAGAAAGGTTTATAATACAAATCGTTCACAGTATCATACACCACATGGTTTTTTAAAAAATCGGCAGCACTTTTTTGATGATTAGCAATGTTAAACGAACTACCCATTCCAGTATGCAAAAATGTTACAGCCTTATCAGTGTGGCAACTGGCACAAGTGGCCAAACCAACATAATCAACCGTATCGTTATGATTGAGATAAAAAAGTTCTTCGGATTTATTTTGAGTGGATGTGCAGGAAAGGAATGCTATAATTAATACAATGCATCCAAAACAAAAAGTTATTAATAACCTAAGGCCAAATTTAAAATTTGAAATTTGAAGTTTGAAATTTGAGCGTTGAATATTGAACATTTTTTAATTTTCAATAATCAAAACTGATAAATTATACCCCAACCATTGCTTTCCAGGCTACCATTCCACCAGTAAGATTTTTAACATTGCTAAATCCTTGTTTGGTAAGAAAATCAGCGGCAGCAGCACTGCGCGACCCTGCATGACAATGAATAATTATTTCTTCATCGGCTATTTCTTCAAGGTCAGGCACTGCTGCCTGAATATTCCCCAATGGAATTAATCTCCCGTTGATATTGAAATCTTCAAATTCGTATGGCTCGCGAACATCTATGATTATTGGTTTTTCGCCATTGTCAATACGGGCTTTTAGTTCTGTAACAGTAATGGTTTGCATAAATTTTTAATACTGCAATTTTACCATTTTTTGATGAAAAATTTCACCGTTTTGTGTGGTTATCTGTAAGGTATAAACTCCAGGTTGTACCAATGACGTATTTATTTCATTGGATACTGATTCCCCTATAATTTTACCCGAAAGATCAAAACATAAAATTTTAGAAATACCATCTATATTTTCAACCGTAATGTTGTCGATAAAGGGATTAGGATAACACTTTATTTTTTGTTTTTTAATATCCGCTATTTTAACAGGCCCCAATTTTAGTTTTTTACCAACATAAGGCCGCATCATCAATGCTCCTTTTAAGTTCGTGGCATTCCAACTTCCAAGCAAGGTGAAAAATAAATTGTCGCCAGCTTCAGTATCTGGATGATAACCGTTGTTCATGTCAAACCCAACATCCAAATGTTTATTGCCTTCCTGTTCCCACCCAATAAAAAAATCGCCTTTAGGCAAAAATAATGCTTTATCAAAAACAAAAACATGGTACCCATTAATAGTATCCGTAAATTTTGGGGTTAAATCTTTCATGGTCATTAAACTTACATCATTATTTCTTCCCTGACCCAAAGGGCTGATTTTTTGCCAAACCTTTAAATCAAATTTTATAGAGGCGCTATTGGTTACCGAACGATTGAAAAACATACCGATGGCCCAAAGTGAATCTGCCTTTACTAAATTAAATTTATAGGCAATAGCTCCAGTAAAATCAGCATGAAACTCGTCGTCATTAAATCCAAAACCACTTTCGGCACTACCATCATCCTGGGCATAGCAACTTCCAAACTCCTGATAAACTGTTATTTTATCATTAGCCGAATATTTTGAGGCAACTCCATCTTCACGTATTTCGTACTCACGTTTTACTACAAGAGGTTTGCCGGGTGAGCCTGTAAGGTTGTTTAAATTAAATGCAAGAAAACGTCGTTTGGCACTATCCCTTGCAGGAACATTATTGTTGTTGTCTTTAAAATTACTTGAAATAAGTAAGTTGCCATTATTTGATTCAATCTGGCGTGCTTGCACCACACGAGTCACATTATGCAAGTTGGAAGCATTTACAAAAATAAGTTTTGCTTTTTGATTAGCAGAGTCGGCCTGATAATGGTCATAAGGCATTTGAAAGAATTTTTTGAGTAACGATGTAGGCTGGCTTTGAATGGCAATATCATCATAAAAATTTACAGCCTTTTTTCGGTTTCTCGCCAAGTGGATGTAATCCACATGCCATTGGTTCATATTGCCTGTGTGCCGTGCAAAATTTATAAACCTGAATTGAAAATCTCTGATAAGGTATTTTGAGTTATTAATACCAATAATTACAAAAGTAAACGGGCTAACATTGCCACCAATAGCTTTGAATTGGGTTTTCCAAATACCACCTGTATCCTTAAATTGTAAAATCAATGAATCACGACTATCGGAGGCATCTCCTATTCCCTGTCTTTGATAGTAGAAACTAAAATAAATGGAATCGGCAGGTGTATAAAATTTACTGCTCGAATCTTTCAGATTAATAGCCAAGGACAAAAGGGTATCGCAAGCACCAAAAGTTTGGTCATTCAATTCTTGATAAGGATTCCCTTTGTTGTCTAAATCGTCAAATGTAGCAACCCCATAACTCGGTGGGTTCACTGCAAAATCATTGTTTACAAATACAAAATTATTAAACCACCTTGAAGAATCGGGATAAACTCTGGTGGACACAAAATCATCAAAAAAGGGCATTTTAAGTGTATCCCGTTTACCCCATTTGTTCAATTTTGAACTTACATTCCACCGAGGATGGGTAGAATTATAAAGCAATAAAGTAGAGTTGCCGTTTCTTTTAAGTATAGGTTGCGACCACCCAACAAGGTTAAAGAATATAAAATTTAATAGAAGAATTCGTTTCAAGATTGTTTTAGAAAAAAGTTGTTAAGATTTAAAAACGTGAATATATAATTATAATTGTTTGGTTTACGTGATCTAACTGTAAAATTAATAGTCAATTCCGGCATTCGGATCAGGCGGAGCTTCGGGCAAACCCATCGTATCCAATGGAATAGCTGTGGTGTCGGTTTGATTTTCCATTACCCCTACCACCAAATCAATTTTTGAACCCCGCTTAACCTTTGTTCCCGGTGAAATAGGTTCGCCCTTGTAAATTTGCTCAAACACAGGCATATCAGCAGCAGATGAAATAGATGGATCGGGCTGTTTTGTAATATTACCAACAAATAATCCTTTTCCTTCCAATGTTTTTTTGGCTTGCTCAAAACTCATTTTTCCTGCAATGTCAGGCATCTCCACTTCGGGTACATCCAATGAATTAACGGTTAAATAAATTTTCCGTCCCTTTTTTACCATGTTCATAGCGGCAGGATTTTGTTCCATTACGTGATGGCGTGGAGCTTTATCATCAAAAACAGAATCCACAATCAGGTATTCCAAATCATGTTCCTCCAGCAGTTCAATGGCTTTTTCAATATTCATTCCGGTAACTTTAGGCACTTCTTCGGTTTGGCCTTTACGGGTATATATATTTATGACAAAAAAGGCAACAATACCTATCCCCACTAATACCAGGAGCATTAACAAAATATTTTTAACTATGAGCCAAATTCCTTTTACCATTTTTTTTATTACCACAGAAGCACGGAGGCTATTAAGTTACACAGAGTATTTATTTAATATATTTCTCTGTTCTCTGTGTCTCCGTGGTATATTTTTTCCAAATGCAAAACTAATCAATTTGCCACAGCCTTCAAGCGTTCGGCAATAAGGCTATTTATGAACCAGGCCACATCCATTCCGGCGGCTCTTACTTGTTGGGGAACAAGGCTTTCGTTAGTCATACCAGGTGTAGTGTTAGCTTCTAAAAAATAAAACTTACCCTCGTTTAAAATAAAATCAATCCGCGAAAGGGTTTTGCAGCCTAAAGCCAAAAATATTTTTTTACTCCAACGTTGTATTTCCAGAGTTTGTTCTTTTGATAAATCGGCTGGAGTTACTTCATTTGACTTTCCCATATACTTGGCATCGTAATCAAAAAAATCGGTTTGGCTTATAATTTCTGTTGGTGGCAAAGCAATGGTTTCGCCTTTCAGTTCATACACCCCGCATGAAAATTCGCGGCCTTTAATAAATTCTTCAACGATTACTTCGTTGTCAAAATTAAAAGCTTTCGTTAAGGCAGCTTCCAATTCTTCCAATTCATGAACCTTGCTAACCCCATAGCTGGAACCATTTTTATTTGGTTTTACAAAAACTGGGAGCAATAATTTATTTTTAATTTCAAGCGTATGTTTATCAATTAAATTTTTATCAATGCACAGAACCGATTTGGCCATGGCTACTTGTGTATATTTTAAATAAACTTTACAGGCCGTCTTATCAAAACTTATAGAAGAGGCTAATACCCCGCAACCCGTGTAAGGGATATTAAGCATATCAAAATACCCCTGAATTTTTCCATCTTCAGCAGGTGGGCCATGTAAGGGAAAGAAAGCTGCCAACTGAAACGTGATTTTTCCGGAAGGTAAATCCAAAGAAAAATCATTTTTATCAATAGAAATATCTAATCCATCATTGGTTTT
>JBJXDS010000250.1:0-3306 GCA_046154525.1 Bacteroidia bacterium | reverse complement strand
TTAATTATAGCCACTGGTTCACCCACTTTTACCACATCACCATCGTTGAATAATTTTTTACCTAAAATTCCTCCTTTTGGGGTAGGCACCTCACTGTCAACTTTATCTGTAGCTATTTCAAGTAAGGCTTCATCCACTTCTATTTTATCTCCTTCGTTTTTGAGCCATCTTATAATTGTTGCCTCTGCAATACTCTCCCCCATTTTGGGCATCACTAATTGAAATTCAGCCATAAATTATCTTAATTTTTAAAAGACTGCAAAAATGCGAAAAAATGTTGGATAGTAAATTGTTAAATTGTTAACGACAATATTGCATTTTTGCAATTAATGACAAATCTTCTCTCCCATTCTTCAATGTCTGATTCCGGAAATTATAATGCCGTTATTGAAATTCCTGCGGGAACCAATCTTAAAACTGAAATAAATAAAGAAACTGGAGTTCTTGAGGCAAGTTTTAGAAATGGCCAACCGCGAGTAATTGATTTTTTGGGATACCCTGTAAATTATGGATTTGTACCCAGTACTTTTATGGATAAAAATAAAGGTGGTGATGGAGACCCCATTGATGCTTTAATTATTTGTGAAAGTTTGCCCTTAGCCTCCATAATTGAATTTATTCCAATTGCTGTATTGCGACTTAAAGACAAAAACGAATTGGATTCAAAAATAATTGGGATTCCGGTTAATCCTAAACTGAGAACCATTAGGGCTACCAATTTTGTTGAATTTATTACTATATATCCTGCTATTATGGATATTTTGGTTCTCTGGTTTTTAAATTATGATAAACGGCATGATAACACGAAATTTATAGCATGGGAAAATGAAGCGAAAGCTTTTGAGGAAATTGAAAAATGGAGGATGTAAAATCACAATTTTTATGTTTAACAATTCCCCAATAAAATCGCATTTTTGCAGTTATATAATCACGTGAGATTTTTAATTTATAGTTTACTACTTTTCATAGTAAATACGGCATCTGCACAGGACGGTCCATTAAAGGTAGCAAGATTAAAATATGCCGGAGGAGGAGATTGGTATGCAGCCAGAACGGCCCTTCCTAATTTAATAACGTTTTGTAATCGCCAGCTTGGCACCACAATGGACGCAACAGAAGGAACTGTGGAGCCCGCAAGTAAGGAAATTTTTAATTATCCCTATGTTTTTATGACTGGGCATGGTACGTTTATTTTTAATGAGAATGAAGCCGATAATTTGAGAAATTATTTAATAGGTGGTGGTTTTTTGCATATTGACGATAATTATGGGTTAGACCCGCATGTGCGACCTCAATTAAAAAAAATATTTCCTGAACTGGATTTAATTGAGTTACCCTTTAACCATCCCATTTTCCATCAAAAATTTGATTTTACAAATGGTCTCCCTAAAATACATGAACACGATGCTAAGCCTACACAAGCCTTTGGTTTGTTATACCAAGGCAGGCTAGTTTGCCTATATACATTTGAAACCGATCTTGGCAACGGCTGGGAGGATTATGGCATACACGGCGATAGTGAAGATGCTCGCCAAAAAGCATTAAAAATGGGGGCTAATATTATTCAATACGTTTTCAGTCAATAGTTAATGTCCGATTCTCGACACTTTTATTTTATTATTAATCCTATTTCCGGTGGCCGTTCCAAAAAATCGGCTGTGCAATCCATTATCGAAATAATGAACGAAAACCAATTGGAATATGGAATTGGTTGGTGGGAAAAAGGAATTGAGGTAGCCGATTTAGTTAAAGAAGGAATAGCCCGTGGATTTAACACGATGGTGGCTGTAGGTGGTGATGGAACCATAAATCAAATTGCAAATGAAATAGTAAATACCGATTTGGTTTTGGGAATAATACCCTTTGGTTCGGGTAATGGGTTTGCCAGACATTTAAGTATTAGAGGAAGCATTGACGACCATTTGCAAATTTTATTAGATGGTGAAATTAAAACCATCGACACCGGAACCTGTAATGGTCAATTTTTTATTAATGTAGCCGGCATTGGGTTTGATGCCCACGTAAGCCATTTATTTGCCAATACTGAAGGGCGTGGTTTGGCAAATTATGCCAAAGTATCATTAACCGAAGCCAGGCTTTATCCCGAAGAAACTTATGAGCTTACGATAGATGGAAAAAAATCAGAAGAATCTGCTTTTTTGATTAGTATAGCCAATGGTTCACAATGGGGAAATGAATTTTATATCGCTCCTGAAGCTGAATTAAATGATGGACAATTGAGATGTTGTTTACTTAAAAAACCAACATTGATTTCAATACCAGGCTTGGTTCGTAGACTTTTAAAAGGACATATAACTGAAAGTAAATATTATAAACAAATCTGTTTTAAAAACTTAAAAATAAAACGTAAAACCAGCGGCCCGGTTCATTTAGACGGAGAGCCCATTTTGCTAAATGAAGATTTGGAATTTAAAGTAGTTAAGAATTCATTGAAGGTGATTTCGTGAAAGGAAATAAAACTTGATTGACTTTATAGAAACTAAAGACACTCCCCAATCGTCCGTTCAATAATATCCGAGGCTTCATGTATTTCCGCTTCATTAATGGTTAATGGAGGGGCAAAACGAATAATATGGTCGTGGGTTTGTTTGGCAAGCAAGCCATTGTCTTTTAGTGCAAGGCACACATCCAAGGCAGTTTTGTTATCCCCATAAGGTTTTATAACTACAGCATTAAACAGTCCTTTTCCACGGATGGTTTCGATAATAGGGGATTTTATTTTATTCAATCTTTCCCTAAAAATCACACCCATGTTAAATGAGTTTTCAGATAAGTTTTCGTCTTTTATAACTTCCAAAGCAGCCATAGCAACTTTGCAAGCCAAAGGGTTTCCGCCAAAGGTAGAGCCATGTTGACCGGGTTTAATGGTCAGCATTATTTCATCACGGCAAAGCACCGCTGAAACCGGCAATACACCTCCTCCCAAAGCTTTTCCCAAAATTAAAATATCTGGTTTTACATTTTCATATTCGCAAGCCAATAATTTTCCGGTACGGCCCAATCCCGTTTGAATTTCATCTGCTATAAACAATACATTTTTAGCTTTGCATAAATCAAATGCTTTTTTTAAATAGCCTTCGTCTGGAATCACAACTCCCGCTTCACCCTGTATGGGTTCCACCATAAATCCTGCTACATTAGGGTCTTCCAACGCTTTTTTCAAGGCTGGAATATCATTGTAAGAAATAACTTCAAACCCTGGTAAAAAAGGTCCGTAGTTGGTAAAACTACTTGGGTCAGATGAGGAGGAAACAGCGGCAAGGGTACGACCCCAAAAATTACCTT
>JBJXDS010000249.1:0-5951 GCA_046154525.1 Bacteroidia bacterium | reverse complement strand
CTTATCAAAGAAATGGTTGAGGCCGTTTTCAATGTAGTCGGTTCAAAACGGAATTCTATTTTATGGCTTCCTGCAGGTATTACCATGCCTCGCAAAATATAATCGCACCGGAAATGAGAAACTTTTTTACCATCAATGTATGCATTCCATCCTTTTTTATCGTTATAGTACATTTCTGAAAACACTGCAATTTGTGGCGTTTTAGTATTGCTGCTGTATGTTAATTTATCAGGGTGATAGGTATCAAATGTAATGGCATTGGCCGAATCATAATTTATCGAAACCCCTTTCAATTGGTCGGCATACCGTTTATCTACAATTACTGTATTTTTTGGATTTATTTTTCCCAATTCCTTAATTTCCTGATTTGAATTTTCCATCATTTTCACTTCCTTCACAAACCAAACATTGCCATACGCTTCAGGGTTTTGGGCGGCTACCAGCTGCCCCGTTTGCTGATCCTGTTGAATGAAATATTTAGCATTAAGCATATTAAGTACTTCCATATCCTGTTTTACAATATGCCATTCCACTACTTCCTGAAAACGACGGAGCTTAGCCGCATGATACCCTCCAATAGAATGATGAAAATAAGACGCTTTGGCACTGGTAAATGGATTTTGAGTAACATCATAAACCCGATAATAACTCTTATCTTTTAAAATTTGCAAATCAGCTTGGGATGGCGAATTGTTCTCAGACGTATATGCTTTTTCTTTAGCCCAGCTTTTGTCGTTTAAATAACGACGGTCCACCGACCATAAGTCAACAAGTACTAATATTCCTATAACAGCAATAATATAATCCGGTTTAAGTTTTCCTTTTAAATAATACCAAAAAGCCGCAAACCCGGCACCAATAAAAAATAGCGACCTAAGGGCATCCATTCGTAAATAACTTGCCCTATCCTCCAACACGGCATCAAAAGGGGCTTTATGGTCGGGGTTCGAACTTTCAAAATCAGCTCCTCCTGAATAAAGTAACATTAAAAAACAAAATCCAGCTGTTACATATAATGCGCGCATTAAGGCTTTTTTAACAGCGGTTTTGTCAGCCTTTTCTTTAAGTAAATCATTTAAAGAAATAATGGCAAAAATGGCTACAGCTATCTGGCCAATAACCAACGACATGTTAACCGACCTAAACTTATTGTAGAACGGAAGATAATGAAATAACAAACCATTAAAGCCCATAAAGTTTTTGCCCAGCGACATAAACAACGAAAGCACTAAGGCTGCCAGCCACCACCATTTTGTTGGGTTTTTACTGTAAAACATCCCTGCCACAAACAAAAACAAAACCAACGCCCCAAAATAAACAGGCCCTGAGGTAAATGTTAAAGGCCCCCAATACGACCATGGATTAATGTTTTGACCTAAAATTTGTTGGGCTTGCTGAGCCTGCTGTTGATCCTGACTTTGAGCCATTTGTTTTAAAACCTCTCGGGTAGCATCGTTTTTCCCTAATTCTACTCCACCGCCACCCCCAACAAAATTGGGGATTATAATCGTGGGTAATTCTTCCCAACCCTGGCTCCAGTCAAAGGCATAATCAATATCAAGTCCTGAACTGGCTACTCTGGTTTTGGTGCTATCGGGCAATACCGTAAGTTCAGATTTGCCACGGATGGTTTCCTTAGAGTATTCTTCGGTAAGTAAAAATGAAACGGCATTGGTTCCCATACCCACCAGGGAGGCCCCTCCAAATACGACACAGGCCAGTATAATAGGTTTTAGGGTTTTATTTTTTATGGCAACTATTAGTTCAGCCGCCATCCACATTCCAATAATTAAACCTAAATAATACGTTATTTGAAAGTGATTGGCCTGCAATTGCAAGGCCATAGCCGCTGCGGTAACTCCAGCCCCTATTAAATATTTCTTTTGCAAAAGCAAATTAAACCCGGCCAATAGCAAAGGTGCATACCCTATGGCATACAATTTTGTATTATGGCCTGCCTCTATTAAAATAATATTGTAACTGGCAAAGGCATAAGCCACACCACCAATAGCAGCTATCCAGGGATTTACCCCAAAGGTGAGCAGCAGGATGAAAGCAAAAACCATCCCTATAAAAAGCATATTTACAGGATGCTTAAACAAGCTGATATTTCTTAAATATTTAGCATAATTATTAGGTGCTTCATACGAAATTTGATACGAAGGCATGCCCCCAAACATAGAGTTGGTCCATAAAGGTCCTTTACCGTCTTTGACTTTGTAATCCACAATTTCTTTGGAAGCTCCGCTGAATTGCTGGATATCACCCTGCCTCACCACTTTATCATTGAATGCCGGGGCCATGTAAACATAAGTGAGTATGGCAAAAATGCCAATCGGAATAATGTATTGTAGATACTTTTTGTAGGATTGCATAGCGAATATGATGTAGCCACAAACATATATTAAATAAGAACAATGGGCAAAAAGAAAGTTTTTAAATTCCAAGCTTCAAATTCCAAATAATAAATTGAATGGACAACCCGATTTATGTTTTTATTTAAGAGGTTTATAAATTGGTTCGAATAAACTAATACTTATTTAATCTATAGAATTTGATACTTGCAATTTCTTTTTTGGAATTTACAGTTTAACTTTTGTGCAAAACCCGTTAAGAATTATTCCATTAATAAATGGCTAAATAAATTGCTTGCCCTATCTTCGCGGAACTTCTTAATTATGCGTTTCCAAGCTATCCAAACCGCCCAGTCGCGAAAAATTTCAAAAGTAAAAACCGACATTTCCGACATTCCAGCCCTCTTTGGTTCCAATGTTTTTGGCCATGATGCCATGAAAGAATATTTGAACAAAGAAGCGTTTAAAGCCGTGAACGAAGCGGTTAAAACTGGCTTGCCTATACAGCGTGATGTGGCTCAAAAAATTGCAGATGGCATGAAACAATGGGCTTTGGAAAAAGGGGCTACCTCTTTTAGCCATTGGTTTCAACCTTTAACCGGATTAACGGCCGAAAAACACGATTCTTTTTATGAAGTTTGGGAAGGAAAAGCTATCGAAAAATTTTCAGCTGGATCGTTGGTTCAACAAGAACCCGATGCCAGCAGCCTGCCAAGTGGTGGTTTAAGAAATACCTTTGAGGCTCGTGGCTACACAGCTTGGGACCCATCATCACCGGCATTTATAATGGAAAAAGCTTCGGGTAAAACCCTTTGTATTCCAACCATATTTGTTTCATATCACGGTGAAGCTCTTGATTATAAGGCTCCTTTATTAAAAACAATGGCTTTGCTAAATAAAGCTGCCACCCAGGTTTGTAATTATTTTGACAAAAATGTAAAACACGTAGGTGCCAGTTTAGGTATTGAGCAAGAATATTTTTTGGTAGATAAAGCCTTGTATGATGCCCGGCCCGATCTGGTTATGACTGGTCGCACTGTATTTGGCCATGCCCCGGCCCGTGGGCAACAAATGGACGATCATTATTTTGGTGCTATTCCTGCCAGGGTTTTTAATTTTATGTATGATTTGGAATTAGAATCCATGAAATTAGGAATTCCGCTGAGAACCCGCCACAATGAAGTTGCACCCGGCCAATACGAATGTGCCCCTATGTTTGAGGAAATAAACTTAGCAGTGGACCATAACCAACTATTAATGGACCTTATGGAAGAAGTAGGCCGCAAACATGGCTTTAAATCTCTTGTACATGAAAAACCATTTGCCGGAATTAATGGTTCAGGTAAACACAACAACTGGAGTTTAATTACCGATACTGGGGTAAATTTACTTTCGCCTGGTAGCAACCCCAATTCAAACCTTCAATTTTTAACGTTTTTTATCAATACCATAAAAGCGTTTCACGATAGTGCCCCAATACTAAGGGCCAGCATAGCAAGTGCCAGCAACGACCACCGACTGGGGGCCAATGAAGCACCACCAGCTATAATGTCGGCGTTTATTGGCAGCACCCTTACCAAGGTTTTGAATGATTTTAAAACCAATAAAAAAACTTCAGATAAATCTTCAGACAACGAGGTAATTACCATACATAATCTTCCTGAAATATTAAAGGACAACACCGACCGAAACCGTACATCGCCTTTTGCATTTACCGGAAATAAATTTGAGTTTCGTGCAGTAGGTTCAAGCGAAAATTGCGGACGTCCTATGATTGCGTTGAATGCGGCCATGGCCAATCAATTAATTCAGTTTAAAAAAGATGTAGATGCTTTAGTTGCCAAAAAGAAAAAAACCGAAGATGCCATATTTGAAGTATTAAAAGGATATTTAAAAGTATCAGAAAAAGTATTGTTTGAAGGTAATGGCTATAGTGATGAATGGGCTGCCGAAGCCAAAAAACGTGGATTGGAAAATATTAAGAATTCAGTGGACTCTTTGGATTCATACCTTAGCAAAACTGCCGAAGATATTTTTGTAAAAAATGGAATTTTTACCAAGGAAGAATTACATGCCCGGTATGAAATAAAATTAGAAGATTACATTAAAAAAATACAAATTGAAGGCCGCATAATGGATGAGTTGGTTTATACCCATATCCTTCCATCGGCATTAGCTTATCAAAAACGATTGGCTGAAACAATTAATTCTATGCTTTCAGCAGGGGCTACCAAAGTCTCAACCAAAGGAATGGCCGATTTGCTAAACGAAATAGCAGGACATACCAATTCCCTAAAAACAGCCACCGATAAAATGGTGGACGAACGCAGAAAAGCCAATAATATTAATGCTGCCAAACAAAAAGCCCAGGCTTATTGTAATAAAGTAAAAGTATCGTTTGACGAAATTCGGGAACATGCTGATAAACTGGAACACCTAATTGACGACGATCTTTGGAAATTGCCTAAATACAGGGAGATTTTGTTTGTGAGGTAGGTGATTATTTTTTAAAACTTTTCCAAAGTTTTGCAACTTTAGAAAAGTTCATGCTTTCTTACTAAATCTACCTATCATAATGAAACCTACATTGTATAATAGAACACGTTTGGTCAATTCCTTTTTTACCTGAAATTTGATAAACCAAGCGGTGTTCTCCGGTAATTCTTCTTGACCAAAAACCTTTGAGTCCAAATTTAAGTGGCTCTGGTTTTCCCAATCCGGTAAAGGGATGGCGAGTTATTTCTTTAATCAAATCTTTAATTCGTACCACCGTTTCAGGATTATTTTCTATCCAGTATTCAAAGTCCTCCCATCCGTTTTCGGTAAATTCAATAAGCATTTTGCTATTTAACTTTTAAATCATCGTCTAATTTGTAGGCAACCGTTTTTTTTGTATTGAGTTGCTCAATAGATTGCTTCAATCGTTCGGCATTGGTAGCGGTAGAAAGCAGATGCCCTGTTTCGGTTAAGGCATTATATTCTTTTATTGACATAATTACCACGGCATCATCGTCGTTGTTGTTTCTTGGAACGATGAGTACTTCCAATGATTTACTAACGTAATCAAGGTATGATTTCATTTGGGTTCTGAAGGAAGAAACTGTTATTGCTTTCATATCTCTCTAATTTGTACTTTCAAAAGTACGAAATATCGTACAATAAAATTAGATATATAAAGTTTTATTCCAAGAATTTTTTAAAACCTAAACCCAGCCGAAACCCCAAAAGTATTAATATCTACCGCCTGATAGTATTCGGAAACCATTCCGTTTAACCCTACCAAAAATTGTTTGTTATTTTTTTGCCATAAGGCATAGTTTAAATAGGTGGAAGCTTCTTGCCTTACAATGCCATTATTAGTAGCCATTCGTCCTTCAACTCCCATATCAAATTTTCTTCCAATTCGCCATTTAAAATTAGTGGTAAATTCAAAATAAATATTCTCAGAAAAAGTTTCGGCCATGCCACCAACGCCTATTTTAAAAAGAACATTATATTCGTTTACAAAATTTATTTGCAGGGGCTGCACATCAAATGTTGAATAATGATCTACTTTGTCAAGCCGTTGTTCTGCAATAGAAAGTAATCGGGCCGAAA
>JBJXDS010000248.1:0-4212 GCA_046154525.1 Bacteroidia bacterium | reverse complement strand
TCCTATAATAAAATTTGCCAAAGCTATTTCTGAACCGGTAAGTATTGCGTTCGCCACGGCAAGTTCCGAATCGGCTTTACCCAGAGCAATTGAAGAAATGGAACGCATTGGTGTGCCGCCCAAAATTGTTGGCTTTGTATTGCCCACGGGCTATAGTTTTAATTTGGATGGAACTACCTTGTATCTTTCTTTGGCCAGCATTTTTGTGGCTCAGGTTACAGGGATGGACTTATCTATTGGGCAACAAATTGCCATTTGCTTAACATTAATGCTTACCAGCAAAGGGGTGGCCGGGGTAGCCCGGGCCAGTATGGTTATTTTGGCAGCTACGGTCACTCAGTTTGGAATGGAAATGTGGCCGGTGTATTTAATAATGGCAGTGGATGTGCTAATGGATATGGGCCGCACAGCAGTTAACGTTATTGGAAATTGCCTGGCTACCATTGTGGTAGCCAAATGGGAAGGAGAATATAAACCTAATATGAACAAAGAAAGTATTTTGGATGTGAAGGAGTTTTAGACATTATTTTTATTGTTCTATTTGGCCTCACCATTGGTGCATTTTGTTTGACCAGCGTCTTTATTTTAGCAAATTAATCAAGTTATAACAGCGTTTAGTTAGTAAGATTTTAATCTTAAAACGCTATGAACCTTTTTAATTTTAGCCAGTGGAGCAACCCATCCGATTTTGAACGTAATGAGTTGGTTTTTGAAAAACGGAACAAAGCCTACGGAGCTTATGCCATCCGCAGCAATTACAACCAAACCTTGCTAAGGGCTTTACTTTGCTCGGTGTTTTTTGTTTTTTTACTTTTTATGATTCCTAAAATATGCCAGCTTTTTGCAAAGGAGCCAATTCCAATGGTTGATTATGGACCCATTATTTTTGTAATACCTCCTGAAGAAATAGCAATTAAGGATAAGAAAAAGAATAAGGTCATAAAAAATAATGTTAAAACGAAGGCTGCAGTTATTTTAAAATTATCGGATACTCTATTATATATTGATTCTTCAATTGAAAAGGAGAAAATAAGTGTTGGTTTGGTAAACAATCCCAATGGTACCGATAGCTTGGAGTTGGAAATTTATGATGGCAGTGCAGATTCAGGCAATAAAATGATAACAAAAGAAGTAGTTAAAGGACATAACGAAGTACGAAAAATTGCCTCCATCATGCCAAGGTATGTTGGAGGTAATGAAGCACTTTTTGCCTATTTGAGAGAAAATCTTCAATTTCCGGAAGATGCACAAAGGGAAGGTATAAGTGCCAAATTAAATGTAAATTTTGTGGTGGAAAAAGATGGCTCTATTTCAAATATTAAAATTTTATCATGCACCGAAAAAGGGTTTGGATTTGAAAAAGAAGCCATAAGGGTAATTAGCAGTATGCCAAGATGGAAACCCGGAATACAGGATGGGCATCCGGTGAGGGTATTTTTTAATATTCCTATTTCATTTAGATTAAGGTAGGATGGGAAAAGCAAAAATTGAAATTCAATAGGTTGTGATAGAAATTTTGGGATTTGTTTTTTTAGATTTTGGTATTTACTACTTTTTGTTTTTTGAAATTCAAAATTCAAAATTTAAAAAACTTTATTTGCACCTAAAATAATAGCTTGCTTTTCAACTCCCTCCCCTTTTTTATTTTTTTACCGTTGGTAGTTCTGATTTATTACCTCCTTCCTTTTAAGGTTCGATGGATTTTTTTATTGGCAGCAGGTTATGTTTTTTATGGTTTTTTGCAGCCACAGTTTTTGGTTTTATTGCTTCTTTCTACCTGTGTTGATTTTTATTTTGCCCTTAAAATTTCAGAATCCTCCAGCCAAAATTTAAAAAAAATATACCTAGTATCCAGCTTGTGTTTCAATATCGGCCTGCTGTTCGTTTTTAAATACCTTTCTTTGTTTTTAAAAGACCTTGACCCCATGATGGCTAATATT
The DNA here is from genome assembly GCA_046154525.1 of Bacteroidia bacterium. Lineage (GTDB taxonomy): Bacteria > Bacteroidota > Bacteroidia > NS11-12g > UBA9320 > JABWCE01. Next base: position 2,272 of record JBJXDS010000248.1, on the reverse strand, counting down.
TACCGGGCTGAAAACCCTGTGAAAGGAATGGTAATGAACGCTATTTATTTTTCCATTCCGGTGGGCATTTCGTTTTATACATTTCAGTCGCTGAGCTATACATTTGATGTGTATTATGGAAGGCAAAAAGCTGAAACCAGTTTGCCAAGGTATGCTGCATTTGTTGCTTACTTTCCACCTTTAGTGGCCGGCCCTATCGAACGGTTTCATCACCTTTCCACCCAAATATTTGCTAACCATAAACCGCTTTATAAAAATTTTGTCAACGGGTTTCGGTTAATGCTTTTGGGCTTTTTTTTAAAAATGTGCATTGCCGATAATGCCGGAAATTATACCGATTTAATTTTTAACAAACCCGAAGATTATTCAAGTGGCTCGGTTTTATTGGGAATGGTAATGTTTGGGATTCAGATTTATGCCGATTTTTCAGGCTATTCATTAATTGCGCAAGGGGCTTCCATTTGGCTCGGCATTCAATTGGTTGATAATTTTAGGACACCCTACTTATCCAGTTCCGTTACCCATTTTTGGAAACGCTGGCATATTTCACTTACCGGTTGGTTTAAGGATTACTTGTATATTCCTTTGGGGGGAAATAAAGTTGGGGTTCCCCGGTGGGTGCTAAATATTTTAATTGTTTTTTTGGTAAGTGGATTTTGGCACGGGGCTAATTATACGTTTATAGCTTGGGGTGCTATTCATGGATTAACCTATTTAGCGGAGCATTTTAGTAAACCGTTTATTAATATTTCAGAATCCAAATTTAAAATTATAAGATTTTTGGGTGGGATAAAAACATTTGTAATTGTAACCATTGCCTGGGTGTTTTTTAGAGCTAATAATTTTGAACATGCCAAGCATATTTTTAAGTCGGTTTTAAAACCGTTAGGAACCCAAACTTTGGAAGTAACTAATTATGTTTGGCTGGTCATGGGTATTTTTATTTTAATGGATGTAATGCTATACAATAAACGAATTGATAGCTTTTTGGAAAGTAAAAAATGGTGGACTCGTTGGTTGATTTACGCGGTGCTGATAGGGTGTATTTTAATGTTTGCCGGAACGGTGAAGCATCCGTTTGTATATTTTCAATTTTAGACCACAGATTGAACAGATTGTAATGATTAAATAATATTATAATTGAACAAAATGATTTTAAAAATAGTTATTAGAATATTCGCCCTTGCATTTATAGCTTGGGGTTTCAATGCTATTTTTACAAAATTTATTTGGCCTGATGAATTGAAAAAAGAAGGCCCTGAATTGCAAAAGCTTTTAAGAATTAGCGATTCCTGCGATGTCATTTATTTTGGTGAATCGAGTAATATAAGTTATGACCCTGTAAAAGATCTCGCCGCAGGCGAGACCACAAGCATAAGCGGATTGATTGCGAAATTTGCATCGAACATGGTAGTTGGTGATATTACCCATCAAGCTTACCATGCAGGAATTTACTTATCATTGATAAAACGTATTCCGAAAAATAGTAAGGTTAAAACAATAATTGTCACCCTCAATTTAAGAACCCTGGATCAGGCTTGCATAAACTCAGGCTTGGAAACTGCTTTGCAAAAACAAGCCTTGTATTATGCCAATCAACCTCCGGTTTGGATTCATTTACGGGCAGCATTGAACGACTATGATAATGTTTCGGAATACGAACGTGATCATCAAATGTGGAAACAATGGGCAACCGATAAATTAGAATTGGAAGGAATAAAATTCCCCTACCCAACTATTAAAACCTGGTGTGAAGCGGTTAAATTTCCTTTGACCGATGGAACAGAAGATATGCCAAAACGGACCCTGGCCGATCATTACATAAAGGCCTACGCTTTTATAGTTGACACCAATAATCCGAGGATAAAGGATTTAAATGAAATTATTGAAATTTGTAGAGAAAAGCGTATACGCCTTGTTTTTAACCTATTGGCTGAAAATACCCACTATGCAGATAGCCTTGTTGGCAAGTCATTGGTGGAGTTGATAAAATATAACAGGAATTTTATGGTAAGCAGATATCAAAGGTACGGGGTAACGGTAGTAGATAATCTGGAAGCGGTAGAGGGCAAAGACTATACCGACCAAAACTGGACAACCGAGCATTATAATTACACAGGAAGGAAAATAATTGCGGGGAATTTAGCAAAGGTTTTGAAATAAAAGGTATCCATAATCCAACAAAATTATACATCCGTTGATAACTGCAACAGGGGGCTTGCATTTGTGATTGTTAAGTCCGTATCTTGCGTTGCTCATTACTGAACACAAT
>JBJXDS010000247.1:0-6358 GCA_046154525.1 Bacteroidia bacterium | reverse complement strand
CTCGCATATCAATGTCAATGTTGCGGCAAATGGTAGCTATTGGTATATCATTTATCCCATTGTCAAAAGGGTTTTCACTAAATTCACCTATTTGTTCCATAGTAAAAAATACCCAGGAAATAAGGCTGGCAAATGGAATGGTAAGCCAAACGCCCATGTGGCCAATATGTTCTAAATCATTCATAGAAGTAAGTAATCCAAAGGGTAATAAAAAAATAAATAATACCACAAATATTCGGCTAAAAATACTGAATTGCCTGAACAATGGCGTGGTTTTTATTCGTTCGCAACTTCCTTGAAGATTATAAAATTCATTAAATATTTTTAATAAATCAGAATGTTCAAAATCATCAATTATTTTGGCACGTTTTAGTTTTCCTACTTCCTGATATTGTTGTTGCAAGGCATTGGTAGCTATATTTACTCTGTCTTTCACCATTTCATAAATATCCATGCGACCCATTTTTTCATATAGTTTAATGATGGCCTGTTTGTACTCCAATAATTCTTCGGCTTCCAGCACACTATTTTGATGAATGTTTTCTTTGCTAGTGGCCCAGGGAATAGTTTTGCGAAGCTGTAACCTTAAAAGATTAATGTATGCTATATGCCTGTAAAGAATATCTTTCTGGGTATCTTTATCTGTAATTACACTTCTTACTGTAGCTGTAAGAATTCTACTGTTATTGGTTATTCCGCCCCAAAGTTTTCGCGCTTCCCAAAGTCGTTCATAAGCCTGATTATTTTTAAAACCCACATAAAAAGCTACCGCTGTGCCAATAGTACCAATCGGTAAAAACGGAACAGCCAAAAATGTCCAATCCAAAAAGAAATACATGGAAGTAACAATCGTGCTGGAAATAACCGTTCTAATCAGATTTTTTTTGGCAAACGGCCACAGGGTTTTTATATCAAAAACTTTTCCTACATACATGAGGGCAAATATCTTAAAAAAGAAAGGTTAAAGGAAAAATAAAGGTTAAAGTAGAAAGGTTAAAGGATAAAGTGAAAAAAAGGTTAAAGAAAAATAAAGGTTAAAGTAGAAAGTCAAGCTAATCAGGAATTGAAGTAAATACCACAAACCTTTAACCTTTATACTTTAACCCTTAACCTTTTCTTCTTCCATTCTCCCTCGTTTATAAATAATCAAACCGTTTAAGAAATTGCGTAAAAATTGGTCACCACAGTTTTTATAATTGGGGTGGTCATCTTTGCGAAATAAAGCCGTTAATTCACTTTCGGTTACTTTAAATTCCACCAGTTTGCATATTTCTACAATATCGGAATTGCGGAGATGAAGGGCCACTCTCAGTTTTTTTAATATATCGTTGTTGCTCATTTATTTTTGTTTTTTTAAAATTTCACGAATATCAGCCAAATGATGGTCATCGTGTTCGGCTGTAAAATACGCAATGTCAATTGGCCTTACCAGTACCTTTAATCTGGGGTGTATTGATTTTGAATTCATTGTTGCCTCATCCAAATTTTCAATTTTGGTTATAAATTCATCCCTTCGTTTTTTAAATTCTGATATAAGTTGTTGCAGGTCTTTTTGATTATGTTTTTCCTCATACGTTATCGCATTGCTCATATCGGCCGCCCTTAATATGTCTTTTCGTGCAATAAAATCATCCATTCGCCCTATATGCAATGGTTCAAGATCACATAAGTGACCAACCTGTTCTTTAATGCTCCATTTTCCGTTTGGTTGGTTGCGGGCTTCTTCATCACTCAAAGAGCGTGTCATTTCTAAAATTCTGGCTGGTGTTCCTCTTAGCCTTTCCATGATATTGGCGAGCCACCCTGATGGAAAATCAAAGGTAAATGTTCGGTCAATCCATTTTGTTCTTTGCATACTAATTTTCAAATTTCAAATTTCCTGTTTCAACTCACATCTCATTCACCTCACAATATATTTTCCCTTTCCAGTAAATGGGTTTGGAGGAGTCAGTGGTATTTATAAAATTAAAATTAAACTCCGCTTTTAAAAATCCTTTGGCCAATAAATCTTTATCAATTACTATTGAACCACCATTACATTTAAAAATGGTGGTTCCCCCTTTTGCAACACTATTCAAATGAATTAATGGTGAACACTTGTCCCCATTAATGGAAAATCTCAAACTACAATGGGTTCCGGCATTTCCCATAGTATAGCAATTAATAAATCCTCCTGAATTTTTAAAACAGGTTATAAAATTAGCTTCCCCGTATTCATAACACCAGGCATCGGATTGGATGGTATGAAAATAATGACTTGTATCTATCAACTTGTAGTATTTCTTGAGTGAATCTTTAAAAATATTCCCTGAGTTATCCATCATTCTTTCCGTTTCGGCTGGGCAAATGTTATCGCATACCAATTGTCCTTTTTCATTTTTAAAAATGTTATCGGCATAACTCCATTTATTTACAAATCCAAAATCGCCCGGTAAGCTATCAGCCCATTCTATTTTAATATCGGTAATTGGAATTTGCTTTTTAGGTTTAACCTGCGACCACACCTTTAAAAAAGAAAAAAGGAAAATTAGCAATAACCAATTTTTCAATTTTAATATTTTAAAAATTAGAATCAATTCTTAATTTTTATAACTTCTAAAATTATAGGAACTTTTGCCATCGGGCCATCAGGATATTGAGGTTGCATTCGATAAACGTATTTAAGACCAAACCATTTTCCTTTTAAATCGGGGTTAGCAGCCCAGCCTTGGTTGGTTTCATTTTGTTTATCTTGTTCCACTTCTATGGCAAATTCAAAATCCTTGTCTTCGCATCCTGCAAAATCCAATATCTTACCGGTGGAATCTTCAAACGTAAAATGAGAAGCATCTCCCATTTGAAAGGAAACAAATTTTGCATTTATTGTAAAACTAGAATCGGGCTTGCTTTGTTCAGTGAGTTGTTCTGCAACAATGGTGTCAGTATCCATGTCACTTTCATTTTTTGGATCGGGCATGCAGGAATTAAAAAATAAAATTAGAATGCTGTTTGCAATCGATAAAACCGCTTTTTTCATGGTATTGTTATTTCTGCTTGCGAATGTATGAATAACAAAAGAGAAGTTAATAGTCAAAGCAACATCTTTTTAAGCTACAGGTTTTTTTAATAGTTGATAAGTTGAGGAAATCTTCATGGTTAGAAACTTCCTAATTTAATCGTTTCGCATGTTGAATTACCTAAAATTGCCCTACCTATTTTTGACAATTTAATTTTTAATTTCTATGAAAAATCTAACTATTTTATGCCTAACGGCAGTTTTTTTATTTTTGGGAAGTTTAGGTGATGTGAGGGGGCAGTGTCCTACTATTGCGAACAATGGTAGCAATAATATTACATTAACATACTCAGCTTTTGGTTCTGCTATCACACAAGTTACAATTACGGTTGGAGGAAAAGGAACCGCCGTGTATAGTGGAGGACAAATATCTGGCGCTACAACTACTTCCGTAACTTTAACTCTAACTAGTCCAACAAGCGGTGTATCCACAATTGTTTCAACAGATCAAAGTTCAGCATCAGCAGGAATTGTAACTACTGATGGTTCAACATCTCAAACTTGCAACACCCTTACTACCTTGCCTGCAACCCTAACCACCTTCACAGGAAAACTACTCCCCAACAAAGTTTTATTAAACTGGGCTACAGTTACCGAAATAAACAACGATAAATTTGATGTAGAACGCAGTATTAACGGGGTTGATTTTATAAAAGTAGGAGAAGTAAAAGGGAATGGAAATAGCGATCAATTAATTAAATATACCTACAGTGATAATACTATAGGTGAGCTATTGGCTACCACTTTGTTCTATCGCCTTAAGCAAGTGGATTATAACGGCGAATTTGAATATTCACCCACCACTTTGGTTAAAAAAACTAACACATTAGGTACAGTAACGGTATTCCCAAATCCTGCAACTACAACCCTAAATGTAGAACTGAACAATTCTGAATTAGTAAATAATACGTTGCAAGTAATAGGACTTGATGGAAAAATTTATTTACAATCAAATATTGAAACCCAATCCGCCAGTTTGGATGTTAGTTCATTGGCCAAAGGAGTGTATTTCTTAAAAGTTTTATCTGCCGATATTGCCCAAGCCATTACAGTTCAAAAATTAATTATACAGTAGTTTTCTAATAATCTAATTTATCGTATCAAAGGCTGGAAATAATTTCCGGCCTTTTTTATTTTTTAAAACAGGAAGACTTCGCTTGAAGAGAAGGCTTCCTTTAAATTTAATACCTTGTAGGTTTAACCAAAATAATGTTTGTTTGAAACCATGATTGAACCAACAGAAAATGAAGCGGTGAACGAAGAATCCTCCGTTATAAAAATACCCAAAGAAATAGAAGAAATAGGAGAGGCTGTGGCTGGAATAAAGGCTGAAATAGCCAAATTTATCATTGGCCAGGAGGAACAAATAAATTATTTAATAGCCGGTTTGTTTATCAAAGGGCATATTTTATTGGAGGGTGTTCCTGGTATAGCCAAAACTTATTTGGCCAAAATATTTTCTCAAACGATTGATTCAGGTTTTTCGAGGATACAGTTTACCCCCGACCTTATGCCAAGTGACATTATAGGTACCAATATTTTTAATTTAAAATCATCAGAGTTTATGTTTAAAAAAGGGCCTGTGTTTTCAAATATTGTATTGATAGATGAAATAAACCGCGCCCCAGCCAAAACCCAATCGGCCCTGTTTGAGGTAATGCAGGAACAACAGATAACGCTGGATGGTAATACCTATAATATGGAGGAACCCTTTATGGTATTGGGTACACAAAATCCAATAGAGCAAGAAGGGACCTACAAATTGCCCGAAGCCCAACTTGATAGGTTTATATTTAGAATAAAAATGGGGTATCCATCCTTGGATGATGAAATTTTAATATTGCAGCGTTTCAAAGATGATTTTGAACAACGGATTATTTTAAATATAAAACCCATATTAAACGGACAAAAACTGGCCATCTACCGAAAGATTATCGAAAATATTTTAATAAAAGATGAATTGGTAAGATACATAGCCCGAATAGTGAACGAAACCCGTCATAATCCAGATTTGTACCTGGGGGCTTCAACCCGCGCATCTTTAGGAATTTTAAAAACATCCAAAGCTATAGCAGCCATGAATGGTCGCAATTTTGTTATTCCTGAAGATATTCAGCAGGCCGCATATCCGGTGCTTAACCATAGAATAATATTGACCCCCGAACGGGAAATGGAAGGCCTTCAACCAGAGGATGTGATAAAAGACATGTTAGCGAAAATTGAAGTTCCGAGATAGTCTTAACCGCTGATGAAACTGATTAGGATGATTAATTTAGTTTTTTACCATAATTTACTCTTATCGGTTGGTATCCCCAACTCTGCCCTGAGTCGTTTCCCAACGAATCGGAATAAAATTTTATATTTTAAAACCAACTAATCCGCGTTAAATGATAAAAATTATAAAACACCTGTTTCCTTCCATCCATCTTTGGTATGGTTTTACGCTGGGTATTTTGGTTTTTATCATTTCGTATAAATTGCCATGGATGCTGCCCTTGGGCCAACTTACAATTATGGTAAGCCTGCTTTGGTTTTTAATAAGTACAGTACTTTTATTTTATTCAAAAAAATTGGTTACCGCCACAAGGCATTTACCCGAAATATTAAGTATAGGCGATGCCAACACAGTAAAATTATTTTTAAAAAATAACTATCCTTTTACCCTTAAGATGGAGGTGATTGACGAAATTCCTTTTCAATTTCAACAGCGTAATTTTAAAATAAGTATTAATTTAAGTCCTGGCCAAAACCACGTAGTTGAATATGCATTAACACCAACCTCTCGTGGCGAGTATTCCTTTGGAAATATTAATATTTTCGTCACTTTCAGGTTTTCTTTCGCCCAACGACGATTTGAAATAAAACAACCAGTAAGCGTAAGAGTGTATCCTTCCATCATTCAAATGAAATTGTTTCAGCTCAGGGTTTTAACCCGAATAAGTCGATTGGAGGGACAAAAAAAAATTAGGAGGCTAGGCCAAAGCTATGAGTTTGAACAAATAAAAAATTATGTGGAAGGGGACGATTTCAGACATATAAATTGGAAAGCCACTAGCAGAGCAGTCGGTTCTTTAAAAATAAACCACTTTGAAGATGAAAAATCGCAGGCAGTATATAGTTTGATTGACAAAAGCCGAAATATGAAAATGCCTTTTAATGGGTTAAGTTTATTGGATTATGCAATCAATAGCTCCTTGGTAATTTCCAATACGGCTTTATTAAAAGGAGATAAATCAGGCCTAATTTCATTTGCCGAAAAAATAGAAACTGGACTTAAAGCTGAAAATAAGCCAGGGCAAATAG
>JBJXDS010000246.1:0-4493 GCA_046154525.1 Bacteroidia bacterium | reverse complement strand
TTGTCAATATTCATTTTGTCAAGGTAGTCTGATTTGAAAATTATATGGTATGAATTCACTTCTTTTCTCTTTTATGAGTGGTTTTTTAGCCTGACCGCTAACGGTTCTGGGCTTGGCGTAGTGGCGGTATTATAGCACTACACTTCAATCGAAGCACCAAATTCAAATTTAGCAATAATGTTCATACGAAGTACTTCTCCCGCCATTACGCCAAGCCCTTGTTAGCGGCTGCCTTTTATGTCGTTATGAGTTTGTCAAGTCGTGCCACGATGTCTGTCCAAAGTTTGTCTTTCATGTTTTTTTTGAAATAACCGAAATGGTCAATTTTTTTTAACGCCAATTCGTTTGGTGTTATTTCTGAAAATGTTATTCCCTTTTCACTCTTTACGTTTCGCCAAAATGCTGTGGTGTTTTTTGCATTGGAAATTGTGTCGTCCGTTGAGTAATAAACGTGAATAGGAAATTGGAAGTTTTTAAAATGTCCTGTCGGAATTGTTTTTCCGTAAAATTTTTTGTCAAAAAAGTAATCTTCTTTTTCTAACCAATCACGCCATTCAAACACCACTTTTTTCGGTAGGTTTTCCATTAAGCCGTAAGGTTTAGCTTTTACATAACTATTCAGCAAAGCACTGATTGGTGAAAAAACATAGAAGAAGAAATATGCTTTCATTCTGTAACCAAACGGCATATTCGGATAATAACCCGATGAAACGGCAATGTTGATGTTGCCTTTTACATTGTCTAAATCGTTAATAAAACCAATTTGTTGTCCGCCTGCACTGTGTCCAACAAAAAGAAAGGGTAGGTTTGGAAATCTGTCGTCTAAATATGTTTTTATTGCAGGCATATCTTTTGTTCCGTAATCTGCAAACCTGAAATCGCTGTTTTTCAGATTGTCCGTTTTTTCGCTTCCCCTATAATTCCACAGACAGCATAAGTAACCGTTTTCTGCCAAATAAGTCAAAAACGAAAGATAAAATTCTTTCTTTGTTGCTGTTCCACAATTAAATTGTATTACAGCTTTGGGATGGCTTGGTATTAACAAAGTGCCTTTCAGTTTTATACCGTCTTCGCAAATTGTTTCAAATTCTTCATTTCTCATTTTCCGCAATTCTTTTAATCGTTTATTTTTAGTTCGTCCAAAATCATTTGTGTCATAAGGTCAAAGTCTGTTTTATTTTTTTCAATTCTTGCAAACTGCACCAATGCCATTAGGCTTGCAATAATTTGTTTGGCTTTTAATTGTGCGTTAGACAATGGCTTAAAAACTTTTTGAGTTTGTCCGTCTTGCAATATGGAAACTGTCCATTTTATTATTGCGTCTGAAAAAGTCAAAAGTTCTTGTCGCAATGGCTCGTCCAATGTGTTGATGTCAGAAGTCAATGCACCTACAATACACACTTTTTGTTCAGCCACAAGTCGTTTGTAGTAAAGGAACAGTTTACTGATTTTTTCAAGCGGTGTTTTTCCGTTTGTCTTTGCGATCGTCTGTTCAAAAGCCTGTTGGTGTTTCTGGATAATGGCAATCCCCAAATCGCTTTTTGTCGGAAAATAATAGTGGATTGACGATGTTTTGATGTCAATTTTTTTTGTTATGTTTTTGTAACTGAAAGCGTTAAAACCTTTTTCCACCAACAGCGAGTTTGCTTCTGTAAGTATTTGTTCTTTCATTTCCATATATATCTACTTATAGATAGACAAAAATAGTGAAAATTTCTTTTTGTTCCTTTCTCATACCGCCAAATTTGTAGTGAGGTCTGTTTAAGGTTGCCGCTAACGGTATCGAGATATGAGAGGTGGCAATGTCGAAGCCACAAAACACATCCCCAACCACAAATCTAATTAGAAAAAATTAACTTTCCCCAACCACCGCTCTTGCCATCTTTCATATCTCGTGTTAGGAGTAGTCGCCTGTGTCGAAGCCACTGCCCTGATGGTGACGGAGTCGGGGTAGAAGTTCGCCTTGTAAGTTTTACTGGTTAATAAAAATTATTGCGCTTATAAAGCCTTATAGGCGTCTGTTGTTTTTATGGCAGCCTCTTCAATAAAAGGCTAAGTTTTCCACCTTTCTTGACTTTGTCCCTACCGGGGAATAACTTCGCCAAGTCGTTTGTACGATATTCTTATCGTCTGAAAACAAGCTTTCACGATGTCAATCGAAACGACTTAAACGGCATTTCTTGCCTTCTTAGATTAAGGCTGCAATCAGCAAAACTTCCTTACAAAAATGCCCTCTGAACTTCAACACGATTACTCCTCAACTCGCAGATAAGCGCAACTCTATAGCGCTTATCCAACACCCGTCTGTAAGATATGCGCTATAATCTGTCTTTTTCACGCATGCAAGTAACACATTATTTTTTATTTGACTGCATTCTGCTTTGCATTCACCAATGGCCTCACCTCTTTCCCAATAAACTCAATAGCCCTCAACAATTTTTCATGCGATAAACCTGCATTATCCATTTGAAACGTAAACCGTGAAATACCGCCTAATGATTCACTGTGTCTTAGTATTTTTTCAGCTACTTCCTTTGGGTCACCAACCAGTAAGGCACCCATCGTACCATTTTGCGCATCAAAGCGGCTACGACTTACCGGCGGCCAACCCCGCTCCTTCCCTATTCGGGTAAAGGTTTCGGCATAACCGGGGTAATAATCTTCCACGGCTTCATCTTTAGTAGCCGCCACATAACCCAAAGAATGCAAACCCACTTTTAATTTTTCGGGAGCATGGCCTGCCCTTTTTCCGGCTTCGCGGTATAGGTCTATTAGCGGACGGAAACGGTGGGTTTCCCCACCAATCACAGCTACCATAAGCGGCAGCCCCAATGTGCCTGCCCGTACAAACGATTCGGGGGTTCCACCCACGCCCAACCAAATAGGTAATGGGTTTTGCAAAGGCCGGGGGTAAATGGACTGATTTATTAAAGGAGCCCTGAATTTACCCGACCAATTTACAATTTCATTATCCCGGATGGTGAGCAACAGATTCAATTTCTCGGCAAACAGGGCATCGTAATCATTCAGATTTAAACCAAACAAAGGATAGGCTTCGATAAACGAACCCCGGCCTACCACCATTTCGGCCCGGCCTTGTGAAATTAAATCGAGGGTGGCAAAATTTTGAAATACACGTACAGGGTCGGCAGCACTAAGCACCGCCACAGCACTTGTTAATTTTATCCGCTTGGTTCGGGAGGCAGCGGCAGCCAAAATTATGGCCGGTGCCGAATCTAAAAATTCTTTGCGATGATGTTCGCCAATTCCAAACACATCCAAACCCATGGTATCGGCATATTCCATCCGTTCCAGTAATTCGGCCATCGAGTGCATATTATTTATAGCCGTATCTTTTTCATCGCTTATACGGGCTGCTGCAAAACTGTCAATTCCTATTTCCATATTTTTTTTGCCACTAAATCATCAAACCAATAAAATTTCACTAAATGAATTTTTAAAATTTAAAAGAATTTAAGAAGCCTATAATTAAAATAGAACAAAGCGCCATTTTGTTCATTCCTACACGAATATTAACTATTAAATCCTTGCTGAAAGCATCCCTACCCACTCATGAATAAGGGCTTCCCAGCCTTCTAAAGCTGAGGTTTTGGGCAAAAAATAATTACCAAGATTATACTTGTCATATACTATCCTTTTCACTTTAAAATCTACCGGATAAATATCTGGCAACATTCCCATTTTATTAAAAATATATTTACTTCGCGGCATATGCAGGGCTGAGGTTATAAGCAAAACATTTTTGCCGATGGCTTTTTTTTGAAGTAGTTCTTTTGAGAATTTGGCATTTTCAATTGTATTTCTGGATTCCGATTCAATAATTATATCTTTATCAGGTACGCCCATATCCAGCCAAAATCGTCGTACATAAATGGCATCCTTAATAAAGGGAGGAAAAACACTTGCCGAACCTCCACTAATTAGTAACTTTTTTACAATTCCTTTCTTATAAAGTATTACTGGCTCGGTTAGTCGTTCAGCCGATTCACTCAGTTGCAGCAACCGTGAAAAACTATCATAACTGGATGCCCCGCCCAGCACAATGGCACAATCATATACTTTACCTTCAGCTATAGGATGATAAGATGTTTCATATTTTTCAAGGCATTTTGATAAAATGAAATTGTTGGTCAAAACGAAGGTCATTACTAGCCAAATGGCAATAAAATATTTTCTTTTTTTGGCATTTTTCATCCGCCATAAAAAAAACAAACCCAAAAAAATCCAGATGATTGGGCTTAAAAAAATATTCACAAATTTGGAAAGGATGAACATGTCAATTAGGAATTAAGAATTAAAAATCAGAAATTATCTGTTGGCAAAAATAACAAATTAAGGCACAGGCCTTAAAATAGATTGAGCAATTTTTCAATTCCTAATTCCTAATTCTTAATTCCTAATTAAAAGAAGCCTAATTTTGACCCATGCCAAGTGTCACCTGGAAATGTCCATCAAATATTGCCCTTATTAAG
>JBJXDS010000245.1:0-14036 GCA_046154525.1 Bacteroidia bacterium | reverse complement strand
TTAATTTTTTAAACGTTCAAAAATCGGGACGAATGAAAATTCCGTTTGGAATTGCCCAAACTGGAAAAGCATTTAGGAATGAAATAGTGGCCCGCCAGTTCATTATGCGGATGAAGGAATTTGAGCAAATGGAAATGCAGTTTTTTGTAAGACCAGGAACCGAAATGGAATGGTATACTTACTGGAAAGAAACCCGCTTGAAATGGCACAAAGCTTTAGGAACCAATACCGAAAACCTGAAATATCATGACCATTTAAAATTGGCTCATTATGCCAATGCGGCTGTGGATATTGAATACAAATTCCCCTTTGGGTTTAAAGAAGTAGAAGGTATCCACAGCCGGACTGATTTTGATTTAGGCCGCCACCAGGAATTCTCCGGTAAAAAACTCCAATATTTTGACCCTGAAACCAACCAAAATTATGTGCCGTATGTTGTTGAAACTTCCATCGGTTTAGACCGTTTATTCCTTTTACAACTCTGCGAAAACCTGGTAGATGAAGTTTTGGAAAATGGCGAAACCCGCACTGTATTTAAAATTAATCCGGTTTTAGCTCCCTATAAAGTTGCTATTTTACCATTGGTAAAAAAAGATGGTTTGCCCGAAATAGCTGAAAAAATATACAATGATCTGAAATTTGACTTCAACTGTTTTTACGAAGAAAAGGATACTATTGGAAAACGCTACCGCCGCCAGGATGCTATTGGAACGCCATTTTGTGTAACGATAGATTATGATAGTGTTCAGGATAATTCTGTAACGATGCGCTACCGGGATAGCATGGAACAAAAACGAATAAAAATAGACGAACTTCACGGCTTAATCAGCAAAGAAGTGAGCTGGAAAAATTTATTGGCCAATCTTTAACCCATGAAATTTCCCGAATTCTCCCCAACCACCAAAGCCGACTGGCTTGCTGCGGTTCAAAAAATGGCAAAGGGAGAAGATATATCAAAATTCTTAACCTATAATCCTATGCCCGGTGTAGACATAGATGCTTACCAAACCACTGAGGATAACTTTGAAAAAGTTAAAATAGAAATTGAAAATCCTGAACCATTTCAGGTGTGTTTGCCAATTGATATAAAGGATGAGAAGTGGGAAAGTATTATAAAAAATGGGGTAGAGGCTGTTAATTTTGTCTATGATGGCACTAAAATTCCTCTGGCTTTAAGCTCAAAAAAACTTCATCTATCTGTTGAAGTTTCCAATTTATCAGCTATCCAAAATTTAATAAATCACCAACCCGGCGGGAGCATTTCAATTAAAATTTCAAATAATCAGGAAGATTATACTATAGCCATAACCTCGCTCATTAAAAATCCAATTTCAGGTTTTAAAAACCTCTGTATTGATATAGTGGCCTGGCAAATCACGGATGATAATTTCCAATTAGAGCAAGCATTTATTCAGGCCAATTGGTTTATTAAAGAACGTAAAAATCATCCTCAAGGTGTTTCTGATATTTTTTTTAGAATACCTTTAACCACTGATTTTTATTTAAATATCGCCAAAATAAGAGCCTTAAAGCAAGGATGGTTTCATTTTTTGCAGCATCACAATTTACCAATAACCGAACCTTTTATAATTGCTGAAACACTGGATTTATCAAAGAGTGAAACAGAAACAGAACAGAACTTAATACGTGCCACGGCCATGGCTTTTGCAGCCATATCAGGTGGAGCTAATGTTTTTATTGTAAAAGGTTTAAATGATATTGAAAAACAATCTCAGGGGTTTGCTTTGCGAATGGTTCGGAATATTCAGCTTTTATTAAGAGAAGAAAGTTTTACCGATGTAGTGAATGACCCGGCCAAAGGATCTTATTTTATTGAAAAATTAACCAAAGAATTGTTCTTAAAAAACCTGACAGGTTTTGAAAACCTTTCAGGTTTAAAATACTACGAAACCCAACCCAAACAAATCACTTCCACCAAAACTCTGGAAGGTTTCGATTTAAAATCTTCGTTCAATTTTGAGGATATAAAAGATTTTGGTTTTGAAAAATTTGGAGCTGGAACACCTCCTTTTTTACGTGGGCCTTACGGAAGCATGTATGTCCAAAAACCCTGGACCATCAGGCAGTATGCCGGGTTTTCAACAGCCGAAGAATCCAATGCCTTTTACCGTAAAAATTTATCAGGCGGGCAAATGGGGCTTTCGGTAGCATTTGACTTGGCAACCCATCGCGGGTATGACAGCGACCATCCCCGTGTAACCGGAGATGTTGGCATGGCGGGAGTTGCCATTGATTCGGTGGAGGACATGAAAATCCTTTTCGATCAGATACCATTGGATAAAATGAGTGTGAGTATGACCATGAACGGGGCGGTAATTCCAATCATGGCTTTTTATATTGTGGCTGCCGAAGAACAGGGAGTGAAACCAGAACAACTTTCCGGAACCATTCAAAATGATATTTTGAAAGAGTTCATGGTTCGAAATACCTTTATTTATCCTCCGGGTCATTCCATGCGTTTGGTGGGAGATATATTCAAATATGCTTCGGCCAATATGCCCAAATTCAACAGTATTAGCATCAGCGGATACCACATGCACGAAGCCGGAGCTACGGCTGACATTGAGTTGGCTTATACCCTGGCCGATGGAATTGAATACGTCAGAACGGGTTTGGCAGCTGGATTATCTATTGATGATTTTGCCCCACGACTTTCCTTTTTCTGGGGAATAGGAATGAATATTTATAAAGAAATTGCCAAAATGCGGGCTGGCAGATTGTTGTGGGCTAAATTGATAAAGGAATTCAATCCTAAAAGCGACAAGTCTTTGGCTTTGCGAACACATTGCCAAACATCGGGTTGGAGCTTGACCGAGCAAGACCCTTACAATAACATAGCCCGAACCTGCATTGAAGCCATGGCTGCCGTTTTTGGCGGAACCCAAAGTTTACATACCAATGCCCTGGATGAAGCCATTGCTTTGCCTACAGATTATTCAGCGAGAATAGCTAGAAATACACAAATTTATTTAGCCGGGGAAACCAATATCACCAAGGCTGTTGACCCATGGGGTGGTTCCTATTATGTGGAATATTTAACCGGGAAATTAGTGGACAAAGCCTGGGAACTTATACAGGAAGTGGAAGCCCTGGGCGGGATGGCAAAAGCCATAGAAACCGGCTTGCCAAAATTGAGAATAGAAGAAGCTGCTGCCAAAAAACAAGCCCGAATTGACAGCGGAAAAGATACAATTGTTGGGGTAAACAAATACCGTCTTGAATCTGAAACCCCCATGGAAATTTTGTCAATTGACAATAACGATGTGAGGCAACAACAAATTAACCGGCTCACCAAATTAAAAGCGAATAGAAATGCTGCCGAAGTTGAAGAATCCTTAAATGCTTTAACAAAAGCCGCCACTAAGGGAACCGGAAATATATTGGAACTGGCTATAGATGCCGCCCGGAAAAGGGCTACCTTAGGCGAAATTTCCTTAGCCTTAGAAAAACATTATGGCCGCTACCAGCCAACCATACGAACCATTTCAGGAGTATTTAAAAACGAAGCCCAAATGGATGAAGATTTTATAAAAGCCCGAAAATTATCGGATGAATTTGCTTTAAAAGATGGCCGCCGACCGCGAATCATGGTGGCCAAAATGGGCCAGGACGGCCACGACCGTGGTGCTAAAGTTATAGCCACCGCATTTGCCGACCTTGGTTTTGATGTGGATATTGGGCCCTTGTTCCAAACCCCGCAGGAAGTAGCCAAACAAGCCGTGGAAAATGATGTGCATTGTTTGGGAATCTCAAGCCTGGCTGGTGGACACAAAACCCTGATACCAGAAGTAATTAATGAACTTAAAAAATATGGGCGGGAGGATGTTATCATTATTGCCGGAGGAGTAATTCCAGCAAAAGATTACGATGCTCTTTACAAAGCCGGAACCCATTTCATCTTTGGCCCCGGAACTATTATTACCAGGGCAGCTTGTGAGGTTTTGGAGAGGATGATGGGGTAGAACATTTAAAGTGATTTATTTATGAACAAGAAACTTGTAAACTATATGGAAATGTCAAAGGAAGAGCAAATTGCTATTGATTCCGCCATTAAATTTACTGGTTCTTTTATAAATCATATTGTTACCATTGAACAATCCATTGAGAGAATTATTGGCTATTTTCTTTGTTACCATAAAGCAGGAAATGAAAATATAGGTATTTTTTTAAACCACTATTTATTTACAAGAATAGATTTTTCAGTCAAGGTGGCCCATTTAGACCAAATTCTAAAGATTGACTTAAAAGAAAATCATAAATTTGATAAGTTAAATCAACTACTGACAAAGTTTCTCGAATTAAGGAACATCGTCGCACATTATCCTTTTATAGCAAATCCCAATGAATTACATTATATAAAACCTGACTTTGACTTCAAAAAGGTTGAAGATAGTCCTAATGAAGGTCGACCAAAAGATTGGTGGTATTTTTATAGAGAAATTAAAATTCCTGATACTAAAGGTATTGAAATAGTTGAACAAGTAATGTTACTTAGAGGGATTTTAGATATACTTGAGATTATTTTTGAGGGTAACTTAGAAAAGATAGATAAAAAAGCACCTGACGAACTTATTAATGAATTACTCACAGAAAGGGCAGTAAAACTAATGACCCGTGCAGAGAAACTTGGAGTTTTTGGTATCAACCTAAAAGAATAAACCCCTAGCTCTCCTTAGTCTTTAAAAGCTATCTTGATGTCTGTGACTAAAGACATAAAACTTATGCGAAGCATGCCATTGGTTTTTTTAAAGCATCCTGAGTTATAAACGCAGGATAACATATCCCCTTTGCTGGTCCGAGTTTGTCCAAATGGGCTGGTTCGAGTTTGCAACTCGGACCGTTGACAATTATATATCCGCTAATTTATGGAAGCACGAGTTAAAAAACTCGCGCTAGCAATGGGGCCAGCAATAATGAAAAATTAATGTTTCTCAGGCTTTTTTAACGAACTCTGATTTTAAAGCCATCGACCCAAACCCGTCTATCTTGCAGTCTATATTGTGGTCGCCATCTGTAAGGCGAATGTTTTTTACTTTGGTTCCCATTTTTACAGGTTTTGGAGAACCTTTTACAGGTAAGTCTTTTATAATAATTACCGAATCTCCATTCTTAAGTTCATTGCCGTTTGCATCCAGTACCTTAGTGTTTTCCGTTTGTTCATCCATATCATTCGGATTCCATTCATAAAAACACTCAGGACAAATGAGTAATTCATCATTCGGATAAACGTATTCACTATTACATTTAGGGCAGGGAGGAAATTCGGGCATGTGATTTTTTTTAAAAGGCAAAGATAATTAAATTAGTTCCCTGGCTATCCTTAGTCTTTCACAGCTATCCTGATGTCTGTGACTCAAGACTTAAAACTTATGCGAAGCATTACCATTAGTTTTTTAGTCGTATCCTGAGTTGTAAACTCAGGATGGAATGGATAAAAAAATTGTATTTTGCAGTCCTAATGAGCAAAACCTTTTCAACCCGTGATGTAGTTGACTATTATGACCAAACGGAGATACATTATCGCCGGGGCTGGAACCTAAGTGAAAGCCTGGCTCTGCATTATGGTTACTGGGACAATACTACCCAAAGTTTACCGGATTCTTTAAGACGAATGAATGAACGCATGGCAGAGTTGGCAAATATTGGCAAAGATGATTATGTGCTCGACGCCGGATGTGGGGTGGGTGGTTCCTCTGTTTTCCTTGCTCAAAGCATTTCCTTCCCAACCGAGTGTCCATAATAGAATTTCCCAGCCGATGTCTCACTAGTAAGGGCAAGTGCATGGAAGGTGGACTCGGCGGCCAAAACTCGAACACCGCCGAGTCCCCTCATGCTGGTGCGAGTTTGTCCGCAGAGCTGGTTCGCGTTTTTTTTTAACTCGGACCGTCAACAAATAAATTATATGACTTTGTATTTTTATGGAATCCGATGCTATACTGAGTTTGTAACTCAATATACCACCGGCCAGTTTGGTCCATTATGTTTGATTAGGATTGGATGTTGAATCTTAGAGTAAATTTGTATATTTGAATTATTAAATTGCAGTATCTCTTAAATTTATGTTTGAACTTGTTTATCGATCTAAAGCTATAGATGAAATAAAGGAACAAGATATTGTTAATATTTTAGCAATATCCCGAAAATTTAATGCTGAAAATGAAATTACGGGATGTTTAATATTTTTTAACAATAGGTTTATACAAATCTTGGAAGGCAATAAAAATAAAATCCAAGAACTATATACCAAAATTCAAAAAGATAAACGACATTCAAACGTTCAATTATTATCACAAGGTGACAAGGTTAAACGGATATTTATAGGTTGGAGTATGGCTTTTTATAAATTTGAAAGCGAAAAAAGTTTAACCATCACAAAACAACTCTTTATAAAAAACTTAATAACATTTTCAGAAACAAGAATACAATCTTCTGAAGGATCAACACTTTTTTGGAAAAATGTTAAAACCTTACTTAAGAAGATGTAAATAGATACGAATCAAATTCTCGGTCCTGATTCGTATCTTAACGAATCGCAATATTTAAACCCCCACCTTCTCCTTATAGATACCCTTACTCTTTCTAATTCTGCATGCCACCACCTTGTATTCAGGGCATAAAGCTTCGCTATCCGCTATGCTGGAGGTAATGTTATTCATTTCTATTTCAGGAAAATGGAAGGTACTGCTTAATATTCCGGGTTTTACCTCGTCGCTTATTTTGGCTTTCACATCCACCTTGCCACGGGCACTTTCCACACATACCATATCGCCGTCATTGATTAAATGTTTGGCGGCATCTAATGGATTTATAAGCAAAACATCTTCCTTAAGTAATATGGCATTGTTGGTTCGGCGGGTCATAGTGCCACAATTGTAGTGCTCCAACTCGCGGTTGGTGGTAATAATGTACGGAAAGTCTTTGCCGTTTTGAACAATCTCTTCCGACTCTTTCCAGTAATTATGGACAAACTTTCCTTTGCCGCGTTTAAAGGTTTCAGTATGTAAAATTTCAGTACCTTTTCCGTCAGTTGTTACAGGCCATTGTTTGCCTTGTTCGCCCAATTCATCCCATTTAACCCCGGCAAAAAATGGCACAATTTGTGAAATTTCTTTTAATAAACTGTCGGGATTATAATCCTCATGAGGGTAACCCATGCGGTTCATTATATCAATAATAATTTGTCCATCGGATTTGGTTCCTTCTATGGGTTCAACCACTTGATTTACTCGTTGAATACGACGTTCGCCATTGGTAAAGGTTCCGCTTTTTTCAAGGAAAGAAGAAGCCGGCAAAATAACTGTGGCTAGTTTAGCCGTTTCGGTCATAAAGAGTTCTTGCACAATAAATAAATCCAGTTTGTCTATAGCCGCTTTTACATGATGCGTATTCGGGTCGGTTTGAGCCATGTCTTCACCAATAACCCACATAGCCTTAAGTTTATCATTTATGGAAGCATCATACATTTGCGGTGTTTTATATCCCACGTGAATGGGCAATTTGGCTTTATAAAAAAGCTCATATTTTTGGTGGTATTCAGGAATTGTAACATCAAAATAGCCTGCTCCTTGATGCGGTTGACAACCCATATCGGCAGCACCCTGCACATTGTTTTGCCCACGAAGTGGGTTTACCCCAACCCCACGGCGACCGATATTTCCTGTAATCATAGCCAAATCGGCAATCAGCATCACCGTGAATGTTCCTTGTGAATGTTCGGTTACACCCAATCCATGAAACGACATGGCATTTGGTGCAGTGGCATAAGCCATTGCGGCATCATGAACCAAATTTTTGTCAACACCGGTTATGGCTTCCAGTTCATCTACATCTAAGGCTAAAAGCGTGTTTTTAAAATCTTCGTAACCTTCGGTTCTGGTATTTACAAATTCTTTGTCTTCCAGCCCGGCTTTTACGATGTAATACAACATCATGTTAAGTAAAGCCACATTGGTTCCGGGTCTTAACTGCAAATGGTAATTGGCATATTTTACCAATTCGGTTTTGCGGGGGTCAATGATGATAAGGGTTTTGCCCTTCATGGCCCGTTGTTTTATTTTAGCTCCCGTAACAGGATGGGCATCCGTAGGATTGGCGCCTATCACCATCATACAATCGGTGTATTGAATATCTTTTACTGAATTGGTGGCGGCTCCCGTTCCAAAAGTACGCTGCATTCCCAAGGCTGTTGGTGAATGGCAAACTCTGGCACAACTGTCAATATTATTGCTACCAATTACCACACGCATGAATTTTTGAATCAAATAATTTTCTTCGTTGGTACCTCTAGCTGAAGAAATAGCGCCAATATAATCGGGGCCATAGTTGTTTTTTATATCGGTTAAACCTTTGGCAATAAAATCATAGGCTTCGTCCCAAGTGGCTTCTTCAAATACACCATTGCGTTTAATTAATGGTGTTCTCAAACGCTCCGGGTGATTATAAAACGAAAAGGCATAACGGCCTTTCAAACAGGTGTGGCCTTGGTTAACTTCAGCATCAAAAGGGGCTTGGATGGATTTTATTTTGCCGCCTTTTACCGCTACTTCCAAATTACAACCCACACCACAATAGGTGCAAATGGTATCTACTTTTTTATCTACCTGAATGGATTTGGATTCAAAAATATCGGAAATAGCTGACGTTGGACAAGCCTGGGCACAAGCACCGCAACTCACACAATCCGACAAAGCGAAAGTGGTTTCCTGGCCTTTTACAATATGGCTGTCGAAGCCACGCCCAGCCATGCTCAACACAAACTGGCCCTGAACTTCATCACATGCACGAACACAACGGAAACAGTTGATACACTTGGACATATCGGTAGTCATGTAAGCATGACTCAAGTCTTTTTTTCTATCCAAATGGTTTTTGCCTTCGGGATACCTTACGTCACGTACCCCAACTTTGGCAGCCACTTCCTGCAATTCGCAATTGTTGTTTACCTCGCAGGTAAGGCAATCCAAAGGGTGGTCGGTTAAAACCAGTTCTACAATGTTTTTACGTAACTTCTGAATACGGTCTGAATCAGGATAAATATAGGAATTGGCCATCACCGGAGTATGGCAAGAGGCCTGAGCCTTGGCATTTCCGTTTTGTGATAAAGCTACATCCACGCTGCACACGCGGCATGAACCGAAGGGGTCCAAATTTGGCGCATCGCATAAAGTAGGAACGGCTTTATTCCCAAAATTTCGTTTTATAAATTTTAATATAGTTTCTCCTTCCTCGATGGGGTAGGGCTTGTCATTAATATATGCCACCGTCATGGTTTGCGTTTCCGATAAAGGATTGGTAGGGGTTTTTATATCTTCAACTGTCTTCATTTGGTATTATTGAAATTGTTTAACAAAAATAAGGAGATAATTCGTCATTAAAATACTGTAGGGCATTTCGTATTGGAAGAGGCAATCCTCCACCTAATGCACACAAGGAACCAATTTCCATAGTCGTTATTAGATCGGTGAATAATTCCCTGTCAATTTTATAATCTTCGGTTTGGGCTTTGTTCAATAATTCATGGCCGCGGGTAGAGCCCAAGCGGCAAGGGAAACATTTGCCACAACTTTCATGGGCGGTAAACTGAAACAAATGTTCTAAATATTTTATTAAAGGATAATCTTGCGGGATGCAAACCACGGAGGCATGACCCATTAAAAAACCATGACTCGAAAACGATTCAAAGTCAACTGTTAGGTCATTAATTTTACTAACAGGAACCAAGCCGCCCAAAGGACCACCAATGTGCATTGCTTTAACAGGCGATTTAAATCCGCCACCCAATTCGTTAAAAACTTTGAAAAGAGGTGTCCCCATATCTACCTCGTAAATTCCCGGGGTTTTAAAAAATCCATCCAAAGAAACCAACTTGGTTCCGGTAGATTTTCCAATGCCAATAGAGGCAAACATAGCCCCGCCATTTTTTATCACGTATGGAATACAGGCAAGTGTTTCCACATTATTTACAACCGTTGGTTTGTTAAACAATCCTTCCTGAGTTGGGTAAGGTGGCCTTACTCTTACTTCAGGTCTTTGGCCTTCAATGGAAGAAAGTAAAGCCGTTTCTTCCCCACAGATATAGGCGCCTTGAGCTTTAATTAATTTAAAATCGAAGGAAAATTTAGAACCTAAAATATTTTGGCCCAACAACTTTTTTGCATATAAATCTTTAATGGCCTGGTCCGTAATTTCAATGGCTTCAGGGTATTCGCCACGGATGTACATGACTCCGGCATTGGCTCCTGTAATGTAACCGGCTATCATCATTCCCAACAAAACCGAATGGGGTTGAAACTCTAACAAGTATCTGTCGCTGTATGCCCCAGGGTCTCCTTCGTCGGCATTGCATACGATGTATTTTTGGTTACCAGCCGAGTTTTTACACGATTCCAATTTAAATGCTATTGGGAAACCTGCACCTCCACGTCCACGCAATCCTGAGATTTTTAATTCCTTTAATAAATCAACTGCAGGGGTTTTTAAAACTGTTTCCAATAATTTATAATAGCTGTCAGTACCTTCAAACGGATTAGTCAAAACTGGCGTGCCAATTGATTTTACATTGTATTTTTCCTGTGAAGCAATTTCACCTTTTTTTATGGTCTCAATATTTTGAATATCATTTCCTGAATAGTTTTTACCATCCAAAAAAAACGAACTGTTTTCGTGGCAGCGGCCAAGGCAACACATTTCACCAATTTCTTCCGACTTAAAATGTGAACCTAATTTATTTAACAATTCAAGTTGGGTTCCCGCAGTCATGCAGGCCGATCCATTGCACACATAAACTTTTTTGCCCTTATTCTCCGGACTTAAAAAATCATAAAAGGTAGCAGCTCCATAAATATTGGCCTTACCCATGATAAATTCATCAGCTAACTGATCCATCTTTTCTTTAGATGGTGTTCCTGTTTGCGATGCCGCTATGCCAAGTTCCTCAAAAAGATTTTCTCTTAATCCCTTGCGGCCTGATAGTTCACTTAAATTTTTTGACATTTCTCTCTTTATTTTTTAACAAACCGCATTCGGGTTGGGGTAATTATCACTCTGATCCTCGAGCGTATTGTCAAGGCAAACAAAATCTTTTTCTATCAATAATAATAATTGTTTTCCCATACCAATGTCTATTTTATTTGCTAGCCCTATTCTGTCTGTTTCTATCCATTCATTTCTTAGGTTTTCAGGAATTGTAACAATTATAGTATTACCCTCAAAGTTAGCTGAGATTTCATTACTGTTAGCTTTGCTTTGTATGGCATACACCAATTCTGAATTTCCAAATTCTATTCTTTCTTCTAAATAGGCATTGGTTCCAAAATAATCCACTTCAGATTTAGAAAGTCGTATTCGTATTGAGTTTCCTTTAATTCTTAATTTCATATTTTACCTCAAAATTCTTTCTTCCCGACTATAAATATTAAATCTTTTATCTCTTAAAAATCCAATCAAAGTAATCCCGAATTCATTGGCCATTTGCACTGCTAAACTTGATGGAGCGCCAACGGCTGCAACCATCTTAATATTTGCCATAGCTGCTTTTTGTATCAGTTCAAAACTAGCTCTGCCGCTTAACAAAAGAATATATTTATCCAATGGCAATAAATTTTGACTTAAAGCCACTCCAATCAATTTATCTAAAGCATTGTGCCTTCCCACATCTTCGCGGGTTATCAGTAATTTTCCCTCCAAATCAAACAAAGCTGAGGCGTGCAGTCCTCCGGTAGATTCAAATACATTTTGATTTTTCCTAAGAATATCCGGTAAGGAATAAATTAATTCCTTACTCACTATTATGCTTTCATTGCTGATGGTTTTATGAATATCTCCTGTAGTTTTTACCGCATCAATGGATGCTTTGCCACATACCCCACAACTGGAAGTTGTATAAAAATGGCGTTCCAGTTTTATCAAATCCAATTGAACATCTTCCTTCAATTCAATTATTACAATATTTTCAGGATTGAGAAGGGAATTGAAATAACTTATGTTTAAAATATCGTTGTGGTTTTTAATAATTCCCTCGGTATAAAGAAATCCTTCGGCCAGTTCAAAATCATTGCCGGGTGTTCGCATGGTGATGGAAATACTTTTTGTTTTCCGGTCCGCATTTAAACCATAAACCAAACGGATTTCTAATGGTTCTTCTACGGCCAATAAATCATTTTCATTTGCCCTTTCGGTTAATTCCAACGAATTGATTTTTATAATTTTTACTTCCGAAACAGATGAAACTGCCATTGGTCAAATTTACAAAGTTTCCTTTTGTATTACCACTAAATCATAAAGGTGTATTTTAAGGAAGACTTGGCTTAAAGCGAAGGGTTCCTTATTATTCATTTTTTATTTTCAGCAAGACTTCTTGGTATTGCTCGACCGTATCAACGCTTGTAAGACTTTCCAACGATTCAGGATAAATTTTTTCAGAATTAATAGATTTTAAAAAATGCCTCAACGAAAAATTTCCTTTTTCAAAATTTTCAAGAAGAATAGGCAAACAACTGTTTTCATAAATAGCCAAAAGCGGTTCTTCAAAATTGGATTCGGGATTGAAGTAATAAACAGCTTGCTTCTTTACATCCCTATTAGCAACCAATTTCTTTAAATCATTTTCTTTAATAAATGGATAATCACACCCAATTACCAAAAATGAGGCCTCGGGAAACTGCCTGTAAGCACTTAGCAAAGCTGCTATTGGTCCAATATTGAAATAATCAGGAATGTCAATAATCAGGTTATAAAATTCATTAATTTCAGCAGCCTGATGCTTATTGCATGACAGAAAAACCTTATCACATAAGGGGTCTAATAAATTATAAAGATAATAACGTTGGGGCAAATCGTGGTATTGCAATAAACTTTTGTCTGTGCCCATTCGGCTGCTTTGCCCACCACATACTACTAAGCCATACAACTTCTGCATTCTTAAATTTTATAAACTTTTCACCATCTTTTTATGCGGTATCCCTACTTCATAAAATAAATCTCCTTTAATGAAATAACCCAAAGACAGGTAAAAAGGTACCGCCGTTTTGCGGGCATGAAGTTCTAATTTTAAAAAGCCCCTTTCAAACGCAAATTTTTCAGTAAATGTAACCATCGCCTTACCTATACCCTGGCTTTGGTATTTTTCATCTACGGCTACCTGACGCATTTTTATAATTCCGGGGGTATCGGTAGGTTTTAAAAGTAAAATTCCAACTAATTTGGAATTGACAAATGCTGCAATATGAAAATCTTCGTGTTCTTTGGCCAAATCATTTTCATCAAATTGTAAACCCAATGGTTCACGCAAAATTTTGTAGCGAAGATTTACGGATTCGATTTGTTCGGGTGAACCGAATTCAATTTCTTTTACATTTACGTTATCCAAATTATAGCTATTTAAAAATTAAATAAAATCTGAAATAGTTCCTTTTTGAATAGCCCGTATTCCCCGTTCGGTATGGCCTACCGTGGCACATTCAATGGCATTATCATGTTCAAAAAACAGGATGTAATTGTTATCCGCAGCTTCCTTTAAAAAAACTTCTTTTTCTTCCATTACCTGCAAGGGCCGTATATCATACCCCATTACATAATTAACCGGAATATGGGCTGCCGATGGAATCATATCAGCCATATACACCAGGGTTTTATCTCCCATTTTAATTTTTGGGCACATCATTTTTTCAGTATGGCCATTGGCCAGAATTACTGAAATGTTTTCTGTAATTTTTAAATCTTCCCCAACAAATTTCAGTTGGCCCGATTCCTCTATTGGTAAAATATTTTCCTTTAAAAAAGATGGTTTTTCCCGCACGTTTGGGTTTAAAGCATGTTGCCAATGTTCTTTGTGGCTCCAGTAAACAGCATTTGGAAATGCTGGTTCATACCCATCCCTGTTACTGTTCCATTTTGCCGCACCTCCGCAATGATCGAAGTGCAAATGTGTTAGAAATACATCGGTAATATCTTTAAAATCCACCCCATTTTTGTGAAGCGATTTTTCTAAACTATTACCCCCGTTCAAATAATAATAC
>JBJXDS010000244.1:0-7344 GCA_046154525.1 Bacteroidia bacterium | reverse complement strand
CTGGTTTTATACCTTCTTTCAGCATTATTTGTTCAAGATTAGAACTCCGACTCCCATTCAAGATTTCGGTTTGTAGGGTGATGTATTCGGAGTAAAGTTCTTTTACTTCCCTATTCAATTTTTCTATTTTCCTTACTTTTTTATCACTGCGGTGTGAAAAGAAGATATAAACCAATAGGACACCCGACAGGAATAAAACAAAAGGCAAATACTTCGTGATATTTTCACGAGGATTAACCCCTAGTGTGGTTTCTGGTTTTTTATTTGTTTCCTGACTTGTAGTTTTTTCTTCCATCAGTTGCGTTCGGCTATTCTTAATTTCGCACTTCTTGAACGTGGATTTTGCTTCAATTCTTCCTCACCAGGGATTATTGGTTTTTTGTTTACTGGTTCCAATGGCCGTATCAAATTTCCAAATCCGTCTTTTATTTGTTTGCCTTCGGCATTTCCTGTATTTAAAAAATTTTTAACGCAGCGGTCTTCCAAGGAATGGTACGACATGATGACCAATCTTCCTTTGGGTTTTAAAACTTCCAGACACTGGTTTAAAAACAATTCCAGGTTTTCAATTTCATTATTTACCTCAATTCTCAGGGCTTGAAAAACCTTTGAGAAAAAAGCATAATCACCCATTTTAGGAGTTTGAGGTTTTATGGCATCCAATAAATCCTGAACTTTTTCAATGGCTTTGCCCTTGCGGTATTGAACGATGGAATTGGCAAGATGAAAGGCATTGTTCAGTTCACCATATTCTTTAAAAATGGCGGTTAAATCTTCAGCGGTGTATTCATTCAAAACATACACTGCATCAATCTCAGCCCCCTGATCCATCCGCATATCCAGGCGTTCATCAAAACGGTAAGAGAAACCCTTTGTTCCCTCATTTATTTGAAACGATGAAATACCCAAATCAGCTAAAATTCCGTCAACGGGAACAGCTTTATGGTATTTCAAAAAATGTTTCATGTATCGGTAATTGTGATTTATAATTATTAATCGTGGATCGTTCCACTTATTTTTTATAGCATCATCATCCTGGTCAATGCCAAAAAGGGTTTTCACCCGTTTGTCTTCCAGTATCAATCTTGCATGGCCACCTCCGCCAAATGTAGCATCCACATAAATCCCCCCTTCTATGATGTTCAGTCCATCAATACATTGGGCAGCCATTACGGGAATATGATAGTTATCCATGGTTGCTGTCATTTTTGCGGCTCATAACATTTTCAGCCATTTTAGAAAACTCATCTGGGTCAATATCCATTTGGGCTTCATAGTTTATTAGGCTCCAAACCTCAATTTTGTTATCGTAAGCATAAAGCACCACATCATTTTCTAATTCAGCATAGATTGAAAGCTTTTTAGGAATTAAAATCCTGTTGGCAGTGTCTAATCCTACCTCAGTGGCCCCGTTATTAAATATTCTTATAAATTGACGGTCAACTTTATTAAATGAATCTAACCCCTCTAGCTTTTGAGTTTCTTTTTCCCAATTATCTCTGGTATAAATCACCAAACATTTATCAAATCCGCGATTGATTACAAGATGGTCAGAAGAACCATCGGGCAGTTGTTTTTTTAACCCGACAGGAAGAACAACACGCCCTTTAGCGTCTATTTTTCCATCAAATTCTCCAATAAATTTTGGCATTGGTATCGGTATTAAAATTATGGGTGTAAAATTATGTGATTATTAAACACAAATCTCCACTTCATGACATTTTGAAACACATTTTTTCCACAAATAATGTAAATAGCTTAAAATTAATTATATAATAAGAGAGGTATTCTTATTAAATGCATGGTTTGAACTCAAAGATTGTATTATTTTAAGTCTTAATGGAGGGAAAAGAGACCTGAAATATTAAAAGTGGAGCAAAGTGGTAAAGAAATTCTCCTCTCAATGAAAAATTAAAAGAATAGGATTTTTGAAATTATTTATTACGTTTGAAAAAATATTTAACTAAAACTAAAATCTTTAATTATGAAACCAGCAGTAGTTTTTTTATTAGGTCTTGCTACCGGAGTAGTTTTAATGATAGTAATGTGTATTACTGATAATATGCCTATTGATTGTGGATCTTGCGATGAATTAACACAGCCTAATGATAGCTTGCCATCATCACACGGAGATTCAATTACAGTAAATGAAAGTTGGACATTAATAAACAAATTTTCTTCCGATTTTATAAATGTAAGTGCACACCCTACCCGGTATGTTGCTGGTGTTTACGGTGGTAGAATTGGCAAACAAGCTTTGGCACTTTTACTAGCAGACCCAAGAAATCAGGGAGAGTTTATTAATTTCCGATTTGGATTTTCGACTGAATTATTAACAGGGAATCCTCCTCCTAATCCTCCATTACAACCAGGAAAAGTTTATCTAATAATGAGCAAAGGAGCTCTACAAGAAGGGGCGCCAAATAATGGTTTGATAATTAAAAGCAGTAGGGAATTTGATGCATTTTGCCCCTCAAGGTGTGGTAATTAAATTGCATTTACAAAATACATATCTATTTTGCCCTTATTTTTTATTGGAATTTGCCCTCTATAATTAAATGTTAAATTTTCATCTTTAACAAGGTTAAATGTACTGCCCGAAATGTTAATTTTTCCAGGGTCTGAGCTTTGTTCCATTCTTGCTGCAATATTTACCGCATCACCCCAAATATCGTAGGAATATTTTCTAAGCCCCACCACTCCGCTAACCACATTACCGGTATGAATGCCAATTCTGAAAGAAAAAGCATGTTGATATTTTTTCATCATGTCCTCTTCTATTAAGGTATTAAATTTCAAAAATTCAATGGCCGTTTGAAGTGTGTTTTTTGCAGCATTACTCTCATTTTTAATCAATCCACCTACACACATATATGCATCACCAATAGTTTTTATTTTTTCTACTCCGTATTTTTCTGAGATTATGTCAAATTGTTTAAAGTAGGTATCTAGCATTTCAACAACAGATTCTGGTGGTAGGGTTTCAGCTATGTGGCTAAAATTTTTAATATCGCAAAACATAATAGAAACCTGATCGTGATTTTTTGATAGCGCCTTTCCAAATTTTTTCAATTCCTGAGTGGTTTCTTTTGGTAAAATATTAAGTAATAAATTTTCAGATATTTTCTTTTGCCTGCTCACCCATCGGTATGCAAATACAATTGAAATTACAAATAACAAACTCAAAATGGCTATGAATGTAAGAATCGACTGTTTGCGGTTTTTACTCTTGATTTCAAGATTATATCTTAATTCTTTTTTATCTTGTTCTGCCTTTAAAACAGCTTGTTTTTTTTCAAAATCATAGGTGGTTTGGGCAACACTAAGCTGAGAAACCAAATTGGAATTGCCCATGGAATCTTTTAAAATTATATAAAGGTTATTAAAATGTAATGCATTTTTATAGTCCTTTTTTGCAAAGTTAATTTTATATAAAATTTCACAGGCCATTAATTTGGCAATTGGGTCAGTAGATGTTAATGCATATTGGTAAGCCTTATTGGCATTTATCTCTGCATCTGTTATTCTATTGTGTGATAATTCTATTTCGGCTAATGATGAATAAATAATTGAACAAGGAATCGGTTCCTTTTTGGAAATGAAAACCGGCAACAATTGATTATAGTATTTTAAAGCCGAATCATATTGTTTCCTGCCTTTATGGGTTTGTGCCAAACCAAGCATGCATTCATTGATACCGCCGGTATCTTTTAATTCTAATTTGATTTTCAGTGCTGAATCAATATAGAGTTTGGCTTCTTCAAATCTATCAAGGGAATTTAAGCACAACCCTATTAAATAATGTTGGGTAGCAACTCTCCCTTTTTCTTTTATTTTTTTATTAATTGCAAGTGAACCTTTAAAAAAATCAATTGCTTTTAACCAGTTATTTTGATTGTAGTAAACCAAACCAATTCCCATTTTTGAGCGTGCAATAGCTCCCTCATTTTTGGTTTTTTCACTTTTTTTAAAAGAAATATAAAAATATTCTATTGCCAACTTTGGAATTCCAAGATTTATGTAGTTTTCTCCCAAGCGATAACTACCTTCAATTATTCCATCTGCGTAATCAGTTTTTAAAGCAAGGTTATAGATTGCTATTATTAGTTTGTTGGCTGCTGGGATAGAATCGGTAGGTTGATAATAATATTGTGTAAATAATTTCAATCCTGCATTAACCCTTGCCGTATCCGATTTAGCATGTCGCCATTTGTTTTTTAAAACCTCATAAGATTGGGCTTTTAAATTATTTATTATAAATAATCCTCCAATCAGTATTATGAATTTTAGAAATATAGATTTAGTGTTATTCAATTTTATCAGGCAATGGAATTGAGGCCAAAAATACTCCTTTTTATTTTATAACTAAAAAAGTCCTGCTTCAATCTGAAACAGGACTTTAAAAATATTCAACTAATAAAAATTATACTGCGAAACTTTCACCGCAGCCGCAGGTGCGGCTTGCATTTGGGTTTATAAAATTAAACCCTTTTCCATTCAGGCCATCACTAAAATCCAATTCGGTTCCGGCTAAATATAAAAAACTTTTAAGGTCGCAAATTACCTTAACCCCATCATTAATAAACTCCTGATCGCCTGGTTTTAGTTCATTGTCAAAATCTAAATTATAACTCAAACCACTACATCCACCGCCTTTTACCGATACTCGGATAAAATATTCTGGTGTTAAATTCCCTTCCTTCCGCAATGAATCAATTTTGTTCATTGCTTGGGGGGTTACGGTTATATGTCCAACTTCTGATACCATATTTTGATTTTAAATTTATGCTTTGTCATTCCGACGAAGGAGGAATCTAAATAAAGTTGCTTCGTTCCTCAGCATGACAATACTGATTCTAATAATGTTTTTTCCCGTCAACTATGGGTTCTAATCCTTTTTTAGTTCTATAATCGTTGATAGCGGCTTTTATAGCATCTTCGGCCAGCACTGAACAATGTATTTTTACCGGAGGCAAAGCCAATTCTTCCACTATATCCATATTATCAATGGTTAAAGCATCATTGATTGTTCTTCCCTTAAGCCATTCAGTAGCCAAAGATGATGAAGCAATTGCCGAACCACATCCAAAGGTTTTAAATTTTGCATCTTCTATAACCCCTGTTTCATCGTTCACCTGAATTTGCAAACGCATTACATCACCACATTCGGGTGCACCTACCAATCCTGTTCCCACGTTGCTCGAACTTTTATCAAGAGTGCCAATGTTCCTGGGATTTTGATAGTGATCTATTACTTTTTCTGAATATGCCATTTCTATTTATTTGTTAATTGTTAAACTGTTTTATTGTTTAAATTGTTTGTCTATTCTTTTAATACACACCCCTAACCGCTCTCAAGAGGGGAATCCGCTCCGACAAAATTCGCCTTATAATTTTCAAATTGTCTCATTTTCAAATTTTCAAATTGGCTTAATGTTCCGCCCATTCTATTGATTTCAAATCAATCCCTTCTTTAAACATTTCCCATAGAGGGCTCATATCTCTTAGTTTTACAACGGCAGTTTTTACGTGGTCTATAGCAAAATCAATTTGCTCTTCGGTAGTAAATCTTCCTAAACCAAAGCGCAAACTTGAATGGGCAAGCTCATCATCCAAACCTAAATTTTTCAAAACATAACTTGGTTCCAATGATGCCGAAGTACAAGCTGAACCGGATGAAACAGCGATATCTTTTACACCCATCATCAAGCCTTCACCTTCTACATATTTAAAAGAAATATTGCTAACATGAGGCAAGCGGTGTTCTGTGCTTCCGTTCACATACGATTCTTCAAGGGTCAATAATTCACTTTCCAACTTGTCACGCAATTTTGCCAAACGAACTCCTTCTTCAGCCATTTCATTCATGGCTATTTCGCAGCATTTTCCAAAACCTACAATACCGGTCACGTTTAAAGTTCCGCTTCTCATCCCCCGTTCGTGGCCTCCGCCATCTAATTGGGAAGTAACTTTTACCCGAGGGTTTTTTCTACGAACATACAAAGCTCCAATTCCTTTAGGACCATACATTTTATGTGCCGAAAAGGAAGCTAAATCAATATTGTCTGCCAACACATCCACAGGTATTTTTCCAATACTTTGTGTGGCATCGGTGTGCATTAATACGCCATGTTTATGGGCCATTGCACCAATTTCACGTATCGGGTTTATACATCCAATTTCGTTATTGGCATACATTACAGATATTAAAATTGTATTTGGTTTAATGGCAGCTTCTACTTGTTCTACTGTTACTCTTCCATCCGGCTGTGGCTCCAGATACGTAACTTCTGCCCCTTGTTGTTCCAAATGGCGACAAGTATCTATAATAGCTTTGTGTTCAATATTTACGGTGATAATATGATTGCCTTTTTCACGGTACATTTCAAAAACCCCTTTCAAAGCAAGGTTGTTCGATTCGGTAGCCCCGCTGGTAAAAATTATTTCTTTTTCGCTGGCATTTATTAATTTACCCACTTGCTCACGGGCATAATCCACAGCTTCCTCAGCTTTCCAGCCAAAAGGGTGGTTGCGACTGGCAGCATTTCCAAAATATTCGGTAAAGTATGGCAACATGGCTTCCAACACTCTTGGATCCATGGGCGTGGTGGCATTGTTATCTAAGTATATGGGTAACTTTAACATTCGGTTATTTAGACTGATTCTAACTGCAAAAGTAACATTTTTTGTTTGAGTTTTTAGCCACTAAAACACAAAGGCTCAAAAACCCACAAATCAATCAACTGACAAGGCACAAAACTCAAAAAGATGTTTTGGTGATATTTGGTGTTTTAGTGTTTTTGTGGCAAAAAGAAAAAGAGTAATCTTGTACCATGAACAAAATAGAACATCTGGGAATAGCGGTAAAGGATATGGAAGCCGCTAATAAACTCTATTCCGTTTTATTAAATACAACACCTTACAAACAGGAAGCCGTTGAAAGTGAAGGGGTCATTACTTCTTTTTTTAAAATGGGGGAGTCAAAAATTGAATTATTGGCCGCTACAAATCCGGATAGCCCAATTGCAAAATTTATAGAAAAACGCGGGGAAGGTATCCATCACATTGCTTTTGACGTAACGGATATTGATGTTGAAATTAAACGCCTGCAAGCCGAAGGGTTTGAATTGATCAATAAAACCTCCAAACCTGGAGCAGATAATAAATTAATTGCTTTTTTACATCCTAAAAGTACAGGCGGAGTATTGGTAGAGTTGTGTATGGAGGTTGTAGATTAATACAGTAATTTCCCAATTACAATTTCATGAATAAAAGCCGTTTCATTTTCAATTGTGAAAACAATAGCCCATCCATTAATGAAAATACAAGAAAAACCTCTTGTTG
>JBJXDS010000243.1:0-4974 GCA_046154525.1 Bacteroidia bacterium | reverse complement strand
AATAATGCTATCCGATGGGTTAAATTTTGATAAATCAATAAAGCGGATAGAATCATTCAGGCATTTTCCTGTTTTTAAAAAATTAGCTTTGGGTTTACTCAATATGATTACCGAATCGGGCAAAGAACTTACACACCCCGAATCGCTGGTAACTACCTGGGTAAAATAATGATTGCCTGAAGTGGTAAAAAGTTTTGAAACCGACTTACCAATAAGCGAATCGCT
The DNA here is from genome assembly GCA_046154525.1 of Bacteroidia bacterium. Taxonomy (GTDB): domain Bacteria; phylum Bacteroidota; class Bacteroidia; order NS11-12g; family UBA9320; genus JABWCE01. The sequence continues at coordinate 4,749 of JBJXDS010000243.1, read as the reverse complement.
GGCAAATTTCCATTTTACGTTTTTAACCCCCATGCGGGCTACAGTGCTTTTATCGGTCAATTTTACCGAATCGCCCAGGCATTGGTTTAGCTTAATGTTTGATACAATAGGATTGCCATTAACACGGATATATTTATAATTAGAATCGGTACAGCCATATTGGTTAGAGGCTACCAGCCTTACAAAATAATAGCCAATCGTATCAAAAATAAAGCTGGGGTCGGGTTGGCTCACATTATTAAAATTAATACGCCAGAGTGTTGATCCTTTTTTAATTCCAAAATAATTGCTTTGATCGATAAATTTTATGTCTTTTTTTTCACAATTCCCTAAATGACCAATTTTAACCGCCGGAAGCTTAGCTACCTTTAAATAAACCGAATCTTTTACCGAACAATTGTTTTGATCTTTTATTGAAATATAATATTTAGTAGAATTTTTAGGGTTGGCGTTTACCACCATTTTGGTGGCTGATGATAAACCTGTAGAAGGTGTCCAGGTAAAAGACAAAATGCCTTTACCCCCCTTGGCTGTATCACCGATTTGTGATACTCCACCCTCGCATATGGCTGTAGTATCTTTTAAATTTGGTAAATAAATAAAAGTTTTGGATTTAATAATTACCGTATCGTACGACACACATCCTACAGCCCGAGAGGTTTTTAAAATATAATTTTTAGTTTGGTCACCATTGGCAAAATTTGGCTTTTTATAAATAGCTTTAGATTGAAATGGGGTGTTCAAATAATCGGTGGGTAGCCATTCATATTTGTATTTTTTTACCGAATCCAAACCAATTGAAACATTATAATTAGAGCAAAAACTGGTGTCGCGTCCAGCGTTTTTAAGGCTTAAATTAAGTATGGGTAAACTGTTTTTTATGCATTGGCAATTGTTACTATCGGGCACAATAAGAAGTTTGCATACATCTGTATTTTTTACAAATCCTTTGAATGAAAAATTCACTATTTGTTTTGACAACCACCCGTTTGTTTTTGTAAATTTTTGAATGACAGTCTCTGTTTTATCAAATTTTCCATTTCCATTTTTATCAATAATAAGATAAAAGGATGAGCTCATGGAGGTATCTATTTCTTTTTTATAATTCGTTACACTAAATGAAATATCTGCTATTTCACCACTATCGCCTCCATTTACCGAAACGGATTTAGAAAGTTTAATAACAGGCTCGGCCCTGTCCAATTTAAATGGTTTATAAAAACTACCTGTTGCAACGTTTATATCACAACTATCTTTTGATTTTACACAGTAAGCTTTTTTCTTGGTTACAGCTTGTAATGTAAAAAATTCGTTGCCACAGGCCGGGGCATTATTAGAAATATTGAGTTTAAAATCCAACATGGATGAATCGCCCGGTTGCATTCCCTTGGGTATAGCCCATGACCATCTTAGCTCACCATTTACATTCTTTACAAGCCCTCTTCCGTTTATTCTTACCGTGGTTAATGAAGCCGTGTCGGGCACAAAACCAATTGGCAACGATAAAAGTATAGAGTCGTTAGCCAGGGTTTTGGTTGGCCCCAAAAAAATAATTTTGGCCTTAAAATCCATGGTTGGCCTGCAAAGGTTTATACTATCAGGAGTTAATGAAACCAATGAAAAGTACGGATTGTCAACCCCTTTAATTTTTATTGGTTTACCTGTAAATCCAATTCGTCGCACGGGTTCACCACAGCCAATTTTTCCATCGGGCATTATAGAAACCATGGCCCCTGCAGTAATCTTACAATTGGTTTCTAATAAAAACTGGATAAGTATTCTGCTTTTGGTAGTGTCTGAAACTTTTTCCAATCCGTTTTTTAAAATACTTAAGCTATCGGATAGCAACCATTCATAAGTGGTTCCACTTACTAATATAGGTTTGGATAATTTTACATACTTGGAGCCATAGGGGAATGAATAATACATGCCGGTATCGGCAAATGTGGTTCCGGTTGGTATGGTAACTTTTAGTTTTAAATTATAAATATTGTCCTCATCCACATTGGCAATTATGGCCTTATACTTTCTATTGGTACACACATCTGTTCTGGCCGTATCTTCGAGTAAAGTGCTTACAATTAAAGGGGGTTCAGGGCTTAATACCAAATTTATATAGCTCAAAAGGTTTTTACACGAATACGATTCCATGCTATCAGGATAGTTTTCACAATTCCAACCTACGGCTAATTTAAAACTATCTAATCGACAATTGGAACTGGTGGCATATACCCTAAAAGTGCGGGCATTGGTAGAGAGTAAATCACCTGCTTTAAAAATTCCGTTTTTAACCAATAAATCTTTACCATTAGAAAGGTCCTTAACGGCCAAAATTTTTGCTTTTTGAGGTGCCGAATTGGCCAACCAAACATTGGCAATGCTACTTCCACTTTTGGTATTGCTCATAATAATGTCCCACGAAAAGGTGTCTTTTTTTGAAACGCTTAATGAATTAATGGCGGTTAATAAAACAGATGGATGATCAAATTTTAAAGAATCCGCATAGTTTTCAATAATATCTGTAACACCGGCGTCAGGCCATTTAAAGTAGGATGAATAATTAACGGTTTCGTAGGTATTAATAGCAGCCTTACAGCCGGGAATAAGGTTTAAGACCAGAGTACCCTGATAACCTTCATCACTTCGTTTAAAAATTCCTTTGGTTAAATTAAACAAGGTATCTAAATTGAAAATAAGGGTATCCGAATTTTTAAATATTGGTTTAAGATTGGACGAATAATAGGTATTGTAATTGGAGGTGCCCTTTGAACTGTAATAGTAAATGGCAGCGCTAGAAAAGGAATAACCTTTTGGCAGCGTCACTTTTATTTTATCCAAAAAATTGAAATTTCGATATTCAAATGGAAATGGATTGCCTCCTACATAATTATCGCAGCAATTACCGGCACTAAAATAGTAACTATTGGTTAAGGTAACCGGGCTACAGGTGCCTGATGAATAATTTTCGGTATACCAGTTAGTAAAGTATGAACCCAAAAGAATGTGCCTTCCAGAAAACGTATCGCATTGCAATTTTTGGGAAGGGCTGGGATTGGGAGTTGTACTCAAATAAAACTCAGGATTATCAAAAAAGGCATCGCCTGAATAAGCACCAATATTAGTGCTGTAAACGTAGTTGAGATTTATTACTAAACTATCGGAGGCCAAAAAGAAATAATTGGAAGTGTTGCATCCTGCAGTCCTGGCAGCGTTTACGTTCAGGTCTATTTCGCAAAAACGCGTGGTACCGCTTACATAAGTTGTAACAGGCAGTTTGTTGCAGGTATATCTTAATTTTCCTCCTCTATAAATATTAATAATTGCCAAGAGAGGTTTTAGTAAATTTCCATTGATTACAGAAGTTTTTATACGGCCATTAAAATACAGGTTGGTTGATGCAGAAGAGAGCACCATGCCCGAATAAAAAGTGGATAAGGTATCATAAACCAGTGACCGGTTGGTTTTAACTTTTGAAAAATCAACACTACCGGAGGCATCTGCCAAGCCATCGTTATTATTATCAGGTTTGCCGTAGTTTTTACGTTTTACAGTAAACGATTTAAAAAGTAGGCCTCCATTACTGCATGATTTATTGCAATGAACTTTTATTTTCCCATTGGTACAGTATAACTGAAAATTGGCGCTATTACATGACGAATCGGGCATATACAAAATATCCACGTAGTAATTTTTGAGCCCATTTGGATTGGAGCTACTGCAATCAGCCTCGATGGCAATATTTAGCTCGGCTTTTGCCAATGAAATGGTGGGTTTATAAAAATAAGCCCAAATTTCGGCAGAACTACTCTTAACCGAATACGGTTTCCAATCGGTTCCGTTCACATCCGTAAACTTTATATCATCAGGTTTAAGATTATTTTTAATACCACTTTGTAAAATTAATCGTACTGCAAACCTTGATTTATTGCTTAGTGGAAAAATACTAACAGAAGATAAAGTAAAATTGAGCTTATCGGGCGTGCCTGCTACCAAATCCGTAGGAACCCATGGAAGAGCGCTTAAATACTGAATTCCACCTCCACTGCCCCAATTCTCGGTGACCATATAGGATATGCCACAGGTATCGGTATATGAGGCAGAATATCTCCATCGATGAGCAACAATAGTTGTATTGCATACATTGGGTATGCAAGCAACAGCTTTCCACCTAACATAAAGAGTGTCATTTACTTTTAAAGAGCCAAAACTTAAACTAAATCCTCCGATGGGTGAGGTACCCAAACATGTGAAATAGCTTCCTACAAAATTGTAACTAAAAACGGTAAATTTTTTAGGAAGTATAACCCCGTGCTTTCCCTTGGTTACGGTCATACCGGTGGTATCTATGGCCGACATCATGTAATTATAAAAACCACCGTTGTAAGATTGCAAAATATTAACTATCGTATTGCTTATAGGTTTATTAGATTTATTGATAACTATAATTTCATTTGAGGTGGGTTTGTTCATATCAAAACACCAGTCGATAGTTGTTTTGGGAATAATGGTTAATCCTTGAATAAATGGGTCGAAATTAACAATGGCATTTTTTGACGATAAATTACAAACGGTATTGCCGCAACCAAATTTTACGATGTACACAGAGGTAAGGTTGTTGCATTTTGCCACAATTACCGTGTCAGATATTTTTACTTCTTCGCCAGCATCTAAGTAAATATCTTTATTCCCCACCTGCTTAAAATCAACCGAATCTAATTTTGAAATTATAGAATCGGCAGCGTATTTATC
>JBJXDS010000242.1:0-3995 GCA_046154525.1 Bacteroidia bacterium | reverse complement strand
ATATCGAAAGTATTACGGGTATTAAGGCACATACTATCCGGATATGGGAGCAAAGATATAATTTGGTAACCCCTAAACGAAGCGATACAAACATCCGCTACTATGATGATGAAGATGTAAAGTTATTATTAAATATTTCATTACTCAACAAAAAAGGACTTAAGATTTCAAAAATTGCCAACCTTACACAATCACAAATACACGCCGAAGCTCTCAATACCTGCAAAAAACGCCACGAAAATGACGACCTTATCAATGCACTTCTAGTGGCCACGTTTAAACTTAATGAAAATGATTTCATAAAAGTTCTTTCTGATTTTACCCGGAAAGAGGGTTTTGAAAATACAATTACAAAACTGGCTTTTCCATTTTTACAGCGACTTGGAGATTTGTGGGCATCTAATGTTTTGCATCCCGCCTTAGAGCATTTTGCCAGCAATATTATAAAAAAAGAAATTGAGGTTAAAACTGCCTCACAAACAAAAAAAGCAACTGCCAATAAAAAATTTCTATTGTTTTTGCCTCCAGGCGAAATGCATGAGTTAGGGCTCATATATGCCAATTATTTAATAAGGAGTCATGGGCATGAGGTACTGTATTTTGGGCAAAATACCCCTGTGGCTGATTTGTTTAAAATGATTAAAAATTTTAAAACTGATTACATTCTTTCGGTTTTTACCACCTGCAATTCGGACATGGAGCCTCTTAAATTTGTAAATGAAATACATGCCAATTGGCCTAAAGTTAAAATTATACTGGCAGGCTGCAGGCTCAAAAGCCAACCATGCCAATGTTTTATTTCCAGCGAATTTAAAAACCGGGTTACAGTTTTAAATGAACCCTGCGAGTTGAAAGTTTTTTTAGAAACGGTTTAATTATTTTTTAATCAATATAATTTTGCCGCCTTATATTTGGCCTTTGAATGACTGGCAGGCCAAAACGGAAAAAAATATTGATGCTTACCGCTGGAAATGTGGACCATTCCAGTTCGCGGATAAGGGCCATTCAGTTTATCCCATATCTGCAAAAAGAAAATTTTGATGTAATCTGGATTCCAAGGATTCCGGTAGAACCTGTGAAAATAATTGACCGCATTTTATTTCCTTTTTTAAAACGGTACTTTTTTTTAAAAACAAGATTTTTTTTAATTTTTGGTAATTGGGATAGTGTGTTTGTTCAAAGGGCCTTTTTGGAGGAGTTTTATTTGAAACTGATAAAAAAAAGAAATATTCCATTGGTTTATGATTTTGATGATGCTATTTATTTACAACCGAATGATAAACAGGGAAATGTTTCTTGCACCGGCCTTATGGTTAAATACGCCCAAACTGTCATTTCAAGCACTTCTTTTTTAAATTCATTTTGTGAAAATCATGGTAAAACCCCAATTGTTATACCCACTTCGGTGGATGGAGAAGTAATAAAGCCAAACTTACCAATAACACAGAAATCAATACCTGTAATCGGTTGGATCGGGTCATTAACAACAACTATAGTAATAAAGGAGGCAGAGGAAGGGTTAAGACGATTGGCTAAAAGAATGAACTACGAATTTATGATTATAGGAGCTGACATAAATTATAAACCAGAAGGGATTCCGTTCAAACATTACGATTGGAGTTTAGAAAAAGAACCCTTCTATTTAAGCAAAATGGACATCGGAATTATGCCCCTGCCTTGGACGGATTATTCAAAGGGAAAGGGAGGGTTTAAATTATACATGTATATGGCCGCAGCAATTCCGTCAGTTGCAACACCAATTGGAGTAAATGCTGATATAATTATAGAAGGGGTTAATGGATTTCATGCAAGTAACCCCGAAGAGTGGGAAAATAAAATGTTTAAACTGCTTAATAACTCTGAATTAAGGGAGAAAATGGGACGAGAAGGGAGAGAAATATTTGAGAAGAATTATTCTGTGGAAATTGCGTATAAAGCAATTTGTAAAATCTTAACAGATATTTAAAAACAGGAAACAAAGTTTCGTTTATTTGCATTCGCTTCCATAAATTCAAATGATAAAGAAAATTACACGTAACATTTTATTCCCATTAATTTACCGTTTAGGAATTCCAGGTCTTTTGTTAAGAAGGGCCAATAAAAACTTTGTATTGTGTTATCATGGTGTATCTCAAAACCCTAATTTTAATGTAAACAACAGACATATTAAAATTAAACAATTTGAAAGAGATATTATTTTTTACAAAAAGTACTTTGATGTTATCTCAATACCTGAAATATTTGAGATAGGCAAAATAGACAAAGCTAAAAAACCTAAACTCGTTTTAACATTTGATGATGGGTATTTAAACAATTTTACTAATATTCTACCGATAGCTGAAAAACATAAAGTACCAGTAACTTTTTTCATTATTACAGCAGGTCTGGATAATCCTGATTTTATTACTTGGTATGATCTTTTAGATTTTGTAAAGTTGTCAAAACCTAACGATATACAATTGAATAATAAGATTTATAAAAAAATGCCAAATGGGGGTTACTATTTTGATGATGAACTTATTGATGCAAGTATTAAATTGATGGGAAGTGAAAGAGAAAAAGTATTGGCGGACTTTTATAACAGGTATAAAAAGGAGGTAGAAAATTTTAAAAATCAGTATACCGAATATTGGAAATTGGTGGATAGAGAAGGGCTGAGAGATAGTATTGGAAGCAAATTCCTTACCATTGGCTCTCATACTCACCTTCATTATAACCTTGGCAATATTAATAATGAGCTATTAGAAACAGAACTAACAACTTCAAAAGAAATTCTAAGTGAAATATCTGATTATGAAATTTTATCCATCGCATTTCCTGATGGGAGCTACAATGAAAATGTAAAAGATTTAACCACTAAATCTGGGTATAAATTTCAATTGGCAGTAGACTATAAATTGGCAAATGATTTAAATGACCCAAGAATTTTAAAAAGATATAGCGTGAGCAATAGCACAACTCATGAAGCAAATATGTTAAAATTGGCATTGAAAGCCAACAAGTACGGATTTTAAGATTTTAAAAAGTATCAAAATCAGCCAAACAAATAGACATTGACTTAGCCAATTCATCATCCCATCCGGCCAAGTGGCAATAAGATAAACTTTCTTCTAATATTGGTGAATCTATTTTTTTAATTAAATCTTTATTTGGATTACTATAATTACAAATAAAGATAATTTCGGTTATACCCAACCATCTACATTTTGATTTTAAAGATGACCAAAGTTTTTTAAATTCATCCAAAGAATCATATTCAATATCACCAATCATCAATGAACCTTCTACTTTACACCATACCTTATTTTTATCATTACCTATTACCAATCTTTCATTATAGTTTTTATACTCAAAAAATGTTAAATCCTTTAGTATAAATGGTGCATCACCTCTTTTCACTTTAATGAACTGGTTGAGTCGCGGTTTAAAAAAGAAATTGCAAATTTTTGCGTACATTTTTTTTGGCCATTCAATTTTTATTCTTTCTATAACTTTTGCGATTGGTATTGTCCTTACTCTAACTTTAACTTTTATCAAAATTTCGTTATCTGTCCAATTCAATTTTTTTGTAAAACCATGATAAGAATTTTTATTGGGGAATCCCCATACTAATTTAATTCCTTCCTGCTTGGCAAGTTCGTAAGTCATCCCTGCAAGTTTTGTAAAAAGCCCTTTCCCTTGATGGTTTGGATGTGTTACGGTATCTCCTGATTGTGCCGTAAGAATTTTTTCATTACCTCTTGATACAATTATTGGAAACACGCCATAGAATGCTGATGGTTCGCCACCCTCACTATATGCAATATAACCTATGTAAGAGGCCCCGAATGCTTCAGTTCTAAATTTTCTAATTAAAGTTTCAACTGAAACCACCTTGTTAATTGCTTTAAAAATTATTGAGAGATCTTTTAATTTCTCTAACGAGATACGTTCAATTCTATACATTATTAAAATGTTAAATTGTGCAAATATCTGTGAATAATAGTCATATTAAA
>JBJXDS010000241.1:0-4854 GCA_046154525.1 Bacteroidia bacterium | reverse complement strand
CATTATTTAGATATACATTTCTATATCTATAGTCCCATTTTATACCATTCCAGTATTTTTCTTCGGCCTTTAAAATTATTTTATAATAATTTTTTACATTGGCCATGTCTGGTATGTTAAGCAAGATAGAACATTCACGAATATTTACATTATATTTTGCACTATCCTCATTTCCAAACATTTTTGAGAATATATATATTGTAGTATCTAACTTGTTTATTTTGGCCGTTACATCCTTAAGTTCAGGTGGTAAATCGGACTCCGCAGTTACTGTGGCCAAATTATAAACCGAGGCTGAGATTTTGTAATGTTTGCCAATTTTTGGTTTTACAGTGGAAACATAATAAGCATCCAAATTACTGCCTGTAGGATTGGTTGATTCCTGATTAATTGTTTCTATTAATATATCATTTTCAAAAATTTTAATTTCGGCATTGGGTATTTTTTTGATTTTAGCATTATCAATAGAGGAAAGGCTTTTGGATAGAAAAAATTCAATAGGTTCGTTGTTTTTTAAAAAACTATTAACTACAATTTTTGGCTTCTCAACCGGAAAATTATCAATTTTTTCTGTCCGAACGCAACTAGATAAAACGGTTGCAGATATTAAAAGTATTATGATTGCTTTGTTCATTATTTTTAAAATTTAAAATTAAAAGCCATGGAAGGTAAAAAGGGTAAAAGACCAACCCGTTGTACCACTATTTTATCACTTGCATCAGGACCTATTCTGTAGTAGAATGGATTTACTCGATTATAAATATTGTATACCCCAAAACTTATGGCACATTCATATTTTGGTTTTTTAAATGTGCGGATGGCCGAAATATCAGCCCTATGATAATCGGCCATTCTAAATCCATTGCGCTTGGAATATGTTTCAATTTCACTGTTATAGCCAAAAAAACCTAAGTCATATTCCTGATTTATTTGTGAATAGGGATGCGTTCTGTATTTAACTGTAGCCAGGGTTACCGCATTGCCGGTGCTGTAAACCCAATCCGCAGATATTTGCCATTTTTTATTTATTTCGTGGCAAATTACAAACGTGGCGCAATGGCGGTTATCATAACGAAATGGAAATTTCTCACCATTGTTTAGGTCAGGAAATTGGCGATTGGTCCACGATAGTGAGTAACCTATCCAGCCGGTTGTTTTTCCAGTTTTTTTCTGGGCTAATATTTCGGCCCCATAGCTCCAGCCCTTACCCACCGTTAGTTTACTTTCCCAATCATCCTGATTATTAAAAAAGGAAGCCCCGTTTTTATAATCTATCACATTGTTCATGTTTTTATAATATCCCTCTACTGTAAATAAATATTTATCTTTTAAAGTTTTAGCAATTCCAAGGGCTACCTGGTTAGACACCTCAGGAATTAAATTAGGAGTGGCCGGAACCCACAAATCGGTAGGAAGGCTTATAGAACTCGAGGTAATAAGATGCAAATACTGGCGCATCCGGCTGTAAGATAATTTTATGGCCCAATCTTTATTTAATAAGTAACGGGCTGAAAAACGGGGTTGCAGCGATTGAAAATATTTGTCTTTAATCCAAAAACCTGAATAGTGAAGCCCTGCATTTACTTTGATACGGATGTTTACATTAAATTCATCTTCGGCAAATAAATAATTTTCAAGACATCTGGTTTTAGTTTCCCCCACAGTGCTGTCAATATTAAATCCTGTAGAGGTGCTTTTTATAGAGTAATTGGTAGCTCCCGGGCTAAAGGTATGATGAACCAGGTTGCCCCCAAATTTTACTGTATGATTAACTTTGGGCGACCAGTCGAATTCAGCTTTTGCCCCATAATCCCGTATGCCTGAAAAAAACTTGGCCCCATACATTTCTTCCTGGGCATCGCCATTATCATCTGTTACCACTTCTCGTTGCAATTGTTCATTCCTTATTTTATAGGTTGTGTTGTAAGCCGAAAAATTGCTAAATAATTTTGAATTTATTTTTCTGTTCCATCGGAAAGTCAAGGTTCGGTTGCCCCAATCCAGTGTGTTGCGGTATTCACTTTCGTAAATGTTGCCATCATACAGGTATTGCGATGGTTTGGCTATGTCATAAAATTCATCTTTCCCATCATAGAAACTAAGGTATAACCAGTTTTTATCGTTCACTTTAAAATTGGTTTTGGCATTTAAATCATAAAAAAAATAGCCTGTTTTTTGATTTTGAGTTCTATTTCCTGCTAATCTTATAAAGGGTTGTGCCAAATAATCAATATAAGTTCGCCTGCCGGTAACAATAAAACTCCAGCGGTCTTTTATTATAGGCCCTTCTACGGCTATTTTTGAAGCAATAGCACCAATAGAACCTTCACATTTAAACTTTTTCATATTGCCTTCCTTCATATTTACATCCAGTACAGATGAAAGACGTCCGCCATATCGGGCAGGAAAACCACCCTTGGTAAGCTCCACCGAGTTTATGGCATCGGCATTAAATACCGAAAAGAAACCGAAAAGATGGGATACGTTGTAAACCGGTGTGCCATCCAACAATATTAAATTTTGATCGGGGCTGCCACCTCTCACATACAGCCCACTGCTCCCTTCTGTTCCTGGCCTTACGCCGGGCATTAGCTGGAAGGCTTTTATAACATCCACTTCGCCAAATAGCATTGGCAAACTTTTTATTTGTTTCATGGGAATACTTACAGCACTCATTTTGGTGGTTTGTTCTATCCGTTCCACCCGTTCTGCTGTTACTTCTATTTCGCCAAGGGTATTGGCAGCCACTATGCCAATGTTTATATTAATGTCTTTATCAAGGTCTATTACAATAGTTTTAGACCGGTAGCCAACATACCCAAATCGTAAACTTTGCTGCCCTTTGGGTAAGGTAATACTAAAAAAACCATAAGTGTTGGTTAGGGTTCCTGCCTTTGATTCAGGGTTGTACACTGAACAGTAAATCATTTTTTCGCCGGTAGCGCTGTCCTGAATTTGACCTGAGATGGTGAAGTTTTGAGCGTGGAGTTGTGAAGAAAGAAAAATTAAGGTTAGAATGGTTGCTATGTTTTTCATTGAGTTGCTGTCGGGATTAATACACTTTAAATGACCGTTACCCCCAAATACAATTTCACTTTTATCTTAAAAATGAACGTTTAATTTACGAGTAGATATAAAGTCGAACGAAAATATGGGATTTATGTTGCCGGGAAATGTTTTTTAAAAATTGATGGCAAATAAATGGCAAAGTCAATTTTTCGATCAAGGTCTTTCTACCAATTCAAGCCATTTTTTTATAACATCTTGCAATATTTTTTCTTTGGCTTTCACATCCTCCAAATCTTTAAAAACAACGATTCGTCTTCCGTCTTTGTAATCCCCGGTTAAAAATCCCGTGGTATCATTAACCTTGGCCCCACTTGGGAAAACAAGCATAATCTGGCCTTTAAAAAGATTGAAAACAACAATTTCACGTTTATACTCCTTGGGGTCAAAGGGTTTCATTTCTCCCTTAAAGTAACAGCTTGGGTTGTTCCATTTTATCCGTTCGTCTATTTCAGGGTCGATACTTAGAATGCTTTGCCTTATATAATCAACTATTGTACCTAATGCCGGATCTATTTTTTGGATATGAGCGGTTACTTGTTCGCTATCAGATAGTTTTTTTGAATCAGCCATATTATTTTTTCTTTTTTGCCTCGGCCTTTTCCAAATTTTGAACCACCCTGAATTTTGTAATTTTAGATATTAATTCCAATGGCATAGGTTGGTCAATTGGAAATTGAACCGAGCCTTTGGCATTTTTATAGTTTGATATTTCTTTTTCAAAGGCTTTAATTCCTCCCCCTCCGGGATAAAATCCAATATGATTTTTATACCCTGAAAAATGAACTAAATTGCCTTTTAAATCAAATGTTGGGATGCCATAATTAATTTTTTCTATGGCATCAGGTGCTGCTTTTTGAATGGTTTCCCTTACTTGCTGCAAAAGTTTTTGTGTTTCTTTGGGGAAGGTGGCAATGAATGAATCAATGTCTTTGGGTTTTTCTTGGTTCATAATTATTTAAAATTGGTTTCAAAAATAAATATTGAAACGCTAATTAGGAGAATACATACTATACAAATTCCAAGTATCAAGCTGATGGCGGTTGGATAAAGTAAGATTATGTTAAAATTAATTAAACTATAAACGCTTATTCTTACCCTAAATCAAGTAACTCAATTTTTGAACGGGCTGATAATTGGATTTAAGTAATGGCCAATTATCAGGGAATAGTTTAAAGCATTCTGCAATTCTTTCCTTATGTTTATTTATAGAATCGGTTAGGGCAGGGGCCGATATTTTAGGTAAACACACATTCGCTATATTTTTCCCCATTACGGGAAGTTTACTTTCGATGAGCTTTTTTACAGCCAATTCGTAGCGGTCGAGCAATAGGATTGTTTTATCCAGTTTTGCATCGGCAGGCTTAGTATTCACAACCGTTGGGGCTAAGATTGTAGGTTTTTCAACAGCTTCTGGTTTCAATATTTCAGGTAAATCATCGGATAAATCATTTTTAGGTAATTTATTTGGGCTTTGTTTTGATTCAAGGGTTTCCGCCGGCAAAGGCAAAAAATATTTTTTAATCCTAATATCGGTAGAGTGGGGGAAAAGCTCCAAAGCAATTTTATACGATTCAATGGCCATGGTTTCAATTTCTGAAAATTCTAAATTAGCCGATTGCAAATAATATAAAGTGGAGTCACTTAGTGAAAGTGTAATTTTTGGCGTTATAATTTCCCGTAAAAAGTAGCAGAATAAGGAGGTATAGAATTTTTCAACTTCCAAATTTTTCTTTGTCAACTCATCATTTAGCCAATCTATTTTAACCATCTGATTTTTACATATTT
>JBJXDS010000240.1:0-23220 GCA_046154525.1 Bacteroidia bacterium | reverse complement strand
TACCAAATGCCGAATCCAACGGTGAACCATCGCTCAAATTAAGAAAATGCTTAAATACATCGGTACTTGTATTTTTAAATTGAACATTTAAAGGTTCACACCCAGTAAAATTATATAATTCAAAAGAAGGGATAGGTCCAACCACCTTAATGTACCCTGATTTTACGATAGTATCACTGCATCCTTCATTACTTTTGGCTATGAGGGTTATGTCGTAGCCTTTTAGCGAGCCACTGTTTTTATTATAAATATTGGCAACCAACGTATCTTTGGTAATAACAAAATTTCCATTCCCAAAATCCCATTTCAGTGAATCGGCATTTTGCGATTTTGATATAAATTGAGCATACACCGGTGCGCATTTCAAATAAGGTTCAGGTGATATGAGCTCTGCTTTTACAATTATGGATCGAACCATTTTAAAAATAGTATCGAAACAGTAATTCGACTTAATGGCTACCAATCCTATTCTTTGATCCCCGCTTTTATTAAAATAAACTGATATTTTATCATCGTATAAATTATTGGTGGTGATAGTATTTGAATTGAGAAGCCATTTAATGGCGGTATGATTAAATGACCGATTTGTTAACGTTAGTTCCTGATTGGCACAAACCACATTATCTGAAATATCGAAATCAGAAAATACGCCAACGTGAATGATTTTTGAAACGGCCTCAAAAGGGCAACCCACACTGTTATTGGCCAAAAGATTTATTGAATAATTTCCCTGATCATTAAAAATAAATACAGGGTTGGGGGAAGTACTGTTTTTTATAACAAAATTATTTGAGGAAATTGTATTCCATTTATAGTTTATGGATGAATCACCAGATCCAAAATGATAGTTTTCGGTTAATTTTAAATATGGACTAACTACAAGGGGAGAACATCCATTAAAAGTATCAAGGCTCATTGTTCCCGAAATGCCGTTTACTTTAATAAGATCGTTTTTAATTATACTGTCTTTACATCCTGCATTAATGGTATGAAAAAATTTAAGGGTGTATTCACCCGATTTTCTGATGGTATCCTTATAAACGCTGTCGGAACTATAAATAATTGAATTGTCGATATTGTTTTTAAATCGCCACGAATAGTTGAATTTAACATGGCGGGGATATGACCTGCCTTTAGCAATTAAAACTTCTTTTTTACAAATAACTGGTTTGGCCAATTCAAAATTAATTCTTGGGTTTACAATTTCGATATAATTTCGTTTTACAATTGAGTCTTTGCAACCAATGGTATTGTAGGCCACCATTTTTACATTATAAAAACCGGTGTCGCTGTATTTAAATTGAGGACCGGTAAAGGTAGAGGTGTCAAGAATTTTGGTGGTATCTTTATCATAAAATGTCCAAACGAACCTATCGGGAGATAGATATGAACTTCGGGGCGTTTTTTGTAAAAATTCAATTTTCTGGCCTATACAACCCACGGTGAATAGTGCTTCAAAATTTGGCTTAATCGGTGTGTTGCGTATATATTTTTTTTGTGTAAAAGTATCTACACATCCATTGCTATGCGTGGTAACAAGCATTACATCGTATTCTCCCGTTTTCTTTACCTGAAATGAATCATTGAGTTTGGCAGAAATAAAAACCAATTTGGAGTTGTCGAAAACCATCCACTTGTAATACATTTTTCCAGATTCAAACGATTTTGATAAATTTTCTAAATGAACCGAATGGGGCATTTGGCAATGATAATAGTCTTTAGAACTAAATTCAGCTGCAACCCCTTTTACTCGTATTATTTTTTTTAATATTTTACTTACTTCGCATCCATTATAAGTATAAGTTACTTCAATATCAAATTTCCCAAGTGTGTCGTAGCGGGCATTGCAAGTGTATTTGTCAGGTTGGGCAATAGATGTTGTGCCTTTCAAGGTCCACTTGAAATTACCCGCAAGGTTTTTATTCAAATTTTCAATTGTAATTGTTTTTCCAACACATACTGATGTATCCGAAATTTTCAAACTTATGCTATCAATAGACCCAAATGCTAAATAATCTTGTTTTTCAAACTTGTGAACACACCCATTTTCGGCTTTCACCTCCAGCGATACCGAGAATTTTCCTGCTGCACTGTATTTTACCGAATCTGGTACTTCTTTTAATTGTTTAAAAGGTTGGCCTCCGTTAAACAGCCATTGATACGATAAAATTTTAAGGCCATTATTATTAATAGTTGGGGTAAATTTAATGGTTTGAGGAACACATCCTGTTAATTTGTCTGCAGCAAAATCAATAATAACATCTTTATGAATAATGGCAATACTATCATACTCCTTAATAGTTCGGCAACCGTTGGCATCTTCCACCACCATCGATAGTTTTTTAACTCCAGTGGAGGCATAATAATGGGTTTGTTTTTTTGACGCATTATTATAATTGGTTCCGTCTATCACCCAACTTCTTTTAGCCCCATTGGGTGTAATATCAAAATAAGTTGCAGAGTCAGGGCCATCGCACAAAATTTTTCGGGAGGCATAAAGCTTGGGCTCGGGCTTGGCATACACTTCTACAAAGTCGATTTTACTTAATATTGCATTTTTGCCTGAAGGCATTTTCACCGCCACTTTCACTGAAATTTTACCTGAAGGCTTAATTAGGGCGTAAAAAGTATCACTTCCCTGATATATACCACTGCCATAATCCCATAAAAAAACCGAACCGGATGGAGCCTTTTGAACTACCCATTTGAATAATGCCGGTTGGCATTGGGATTTTTGATTGGTAACCAAATCCATCCCATAGGTTTGACTTAAAGCTTTTTGCTGAAAAAAAAATGAGAATAAACCTACAAAAAACAACTTTTTGTATGTAGCCAATTTCAAGACCATTTTGGTTTTTCGCATCTATTTTGTAGCATGTAAAACGAAACGTAAAACTTAAACGGTCTTTGACTTTTTTTAATAAAAAACATTAACCGGAATGAGCATCACGAATTTGAGACGCAAGTTACACAATAAAAATAATAATAGGTCATTCTAATAATTTAAAACTATTCACACGGTAGCTTTTATTGTATCCTTAATCTAACCTTCCCATCGGAAACTTTTCAGATGAATATTTGCCATTAAATGTTCCTGAAATTTTGGCTACCAATGAATCATCCGAAATTTTATAATAACATATTTTTTGAGGAAAATCGTGGTTTGGTTTTTCAAAAATTAAACTATCCATAGATGAAAATGTTAGTTTAAAAGGAACAGATTGACCTTCATTTTGCTTACTAACCGCTACTTCGTAATACAATTCATTATTTCGCTGTATCAAATTAATCAACTCACTTGAAATTGTATCTTTCCCTTCAATAAAATAAGTTGTAGCTCTCATCGTAGTATCATTTATTCTGACCCAGGATTCTGAAAACGTTCTTTCATCCGTTTTATTTTGCCATACCCCAATCATCCATTCGGCATTCATTAACAGGTTTTTTTTATTAAAAGATGCATCGTTATCTGAATTATTTTCGGCAGGATAGCAGCCTATTATATGGCTTGATGCTAAAATTATTAAAATTTTAAAACTATTTTTTGGATACATAATTACAAAATAATACCGTCGGTAATATGAATTATCCTATCGACAGAATTGGCGAGTTCTTCGTTGTGGGTAACAATCACAAAGGTTTGGCCGTATTTTTCTCGCAATTCAAAAAAGAGTTTGTGAAGCTCTTTGGCGTTACCGGAATCCAAGTTTCCGGTTGGTTCATCGGCAAACACAACTTTGGGTGAATTGATTAAGGAACGGGCCACCGCTACCCGTTGGGCTTCGCCGCCTGATAGCTGAGAGGGTTTATTATCTTTACGATGCTCAACACCCAAAAAAGTTAATAATTCCAGAGCCCTCACTTCAGTGGCTTTTCTATCCGCTTTACCAATCCATGCAGGGATGCATACATTTTCTAATGCTGAAAATTCAGGCAATAAATGATGAAACTGAAAAACAAAACCAATGTTTTGGTTTCTAAAATTGGATAAAGTATTTCCTTTTAAATTAGAAATATCATTTCCTTCAAAAAATATTTGGCCACTTGTAGGTTGGTCTAACGTTCCTAAAAGTTGCAACAGCGTAGTTTTTCCTGCACCGGATGAGCCAACTATAGCCACTATTTCCCCTGCATTTATTTGCAGATTGATTCCTTTAAGAACCTGAACGGTTCCGTAATCCTTTTTGATATTTATGGCTTTTATTATTTCCAATTTCTTTATTGTTAATGTCATGCTGAGGCACGAACCATCTTTCTTAGGAGTAGAGATTCCTCGTTCCTCGGAATGACAAGTCGCAGCCAATTTTCAAATTTCCAAATTTTCAAATTATTTTAAAACGCCCTGTTAATCCCAACCACATACCTAAAATCCACGTATTCAGCTCCGGTTTCAACTCGGTTTAAAAAGAACGGAACGTCAAAACGTAGCACCAGTGGTTGCAACTTGTTGTATTTTCCAAAATTAATAGCCAATGTTGTTCCTAATCCTGCATCAGCCCTCAAGCCACTGTATTGGTTTCCATTTCCCAGAATACCTGCATCTGCAAACAAGTAGGGGTTAAATTTAAAATTATTTAAAAATTTGGGTGAATTAATTTTAAATAATTTTCCAAATTCCAATTCCAGATTTATGGCTGCACCTTTATTTCCGTTGAAAATATAAAATGTATCCTGACCCTTGGTATTAGTGGCTTGATAACCTGCCATTCCACGAATATTTAATCCTCCACCCATTTGAAAGGCGTATTGGCCCGTATTTCCGTAGCCTATCATTTCATTGGGGACAATTCCACGGGAACGGGTAAATTTATTTTCAATCAGTTCTTCATTATTGGCTCCGGCTGCAAACAGGCTACTTTCCTTAGGCACATTTCCATGAAGATATTGGGTAAAAATCCTGCTTTTTAAAATTAATTTTTTACCGATTGGGTTGGTATTATTTATTTTTATAGTCAGTCCTGAATAATTAAAATCACTGAAAAGAGCGGTGTTCCTTAGCCCAATATTTAATAAACCATTTCCTTTACGATAGCGGAACGGATGTTGGTAGGAGAGGTTGAGGGTGGCGTTACATTTAGCTTTCTCAAAATATTTCGGATAAAGGAGATGAATATAAACGTCGTTTGTTTCTTTTAAAAAGGGTTTCCGTTGTAAGCCAAAGGCTTTATAACTTATTGACCATTTATCATTACGCCATAATTTCTCGAAGCCAGTTTCAAAAAGACTTAAACCATCCAAATACTTAACTCTTGCTGAATAATCTAATAATTTGCCTACCCGTGTTTTGTAAGTTAAGGCTAAATTGATAGGGAAATTTGGAGGTGTATCCACCATGTTTGCCAAATCATTAGTTTCAGCCAAGAAATTTGTATTATACCAAATGGTAGCGCTATAAATATGTTTAAAATTATAATAATTGCCCGAAAAATTTAAGCCAACTTTAATTCCATCTACTGCATTATACCAAACGTCCGACCGCCAATAGTTTTGAAGTTTATTGAAATTGGGTGCCGGGATGGTTAATTTTTCACGTTCAAAACTAAAGGGAAACTTTAAGCTGTTATTTAAACGATTAATATCAGCCAAACGGCCAGTTGTGTCTATAAATACATTAGCAATTCCATTTTGAGATTGAACCCAAAGCATATCGGTTTTGTTCATCATATCCCACGAAATCCACCGATGGTTTACCAGTGCTTTACCAAGTGTTTTAGTAAAATAGGTATTGGGAATATGGTAATGTAAGCGGTTCCCATTTTTTTCGATTACTGTTATATCTAAAGGCATATGAAGGTCTCCCTTACGTTTTATCTCCACTAAATAATCATATTTTGCATTAGATACCTTCGTTACCCTTTTAATTTTATAATCGATAGTTTTAGTTGTTGTCAACCAATCATCAAAAAACCAGTTTAAATCTACTTTGGTATAATCAATGATGGACTGCCTAAAATCTTCTTCATACGGATGGGCAAATTTCCATTGGTTAAAATAATGTTTCATAGCATCCAAAAACAGTTTATCGCCCAGCACATATTGCAAATTATACAACATAGTAGCCGTTTTATAATATACTTGCCCATAGCCACCACCATGCCTTTCAGCCGAATTGAAATGGTCGGAATGGGTATTTAACCTGGCTGTATTTTCATTAATGGCATGATTGAGATACCCGGCATACACATACGCCCAATCAATTGGATTTGGTGTGTAATCTTTATTGGCCAATTTTTTAATGCTCCAAGCAGTGAGAAATTGTGTAAACCCTTCATCCAAACAAGCCCTGTAGGTTTCATTATTACCCACCATCCCAAAAAACCAATTATGACCCACCTCATGGGCTATTACATATTGATGATTAGGCCAATTGCCGCCATCCAGCGTAAGCATTGGGTATTCCATTCCATCACGGGCATCAGCGGCTACCATTTTGGGGTAGGCATACATCCCAAAATCCTGCGAATAAATTTTTACCACATTGGCCACAAACTGAGCTGTAGGCTGCCAGGCATAGGCATTTTGTTCCTGTGCCAGAGCAATACATTTTATCCCGTTCCATTCCACTTCGCCAATGCGATAGGTTGGGTCGGTAGTAAAGGCAAAATCATGGACATTATTGGCCATCCAAATCCAGCGTTTGTAAGTGCCATTGGGTATAACAGGTGTTGAAATGGTTTTAGAAGGTGTTGTAAAATTTTTAATATCAATTTTTTCACGCAATCCACCGGCATACACTTCACCGCTATTGGTCAACACACCCGTGGCTTCGCAAATGTATTGGTTGGGCAATTCCAGTTCTACATAGTAAATGCCATAATCGCCATAAAATTCTTTGCCCAAATGTTGGTCGGTAGTCCATTTAAATTTTCTATCATACACCGAAAGCCGGGGGTACCAATGCACCCCGTCAAAGTGTTTAAAATTATTGTGCTCAAACCGTTTCATACGGCGACCCATTGTTCCCTGGTCAAAATAGGTTTTAAAATCAATTTCCATTTTCATGGTTTTACCCGGATACAATGGCGTTGGCAAATCAATTATCATAATGGTATTATCCAGTGTAAATTGAAGTTCGTTTCCTGCAATCACCACCTTAGTTATCTTAGTCCCAAGTTTTTCTTTTTCATATTTTCCAAATTTATTAAACACTTTGCCGCCTGTCTCCATTTCATCTTTATAACTCCCGGGTTGAAAAGCATTTTGTGTTAACCTGAAATACAATTTATAAATGGTATCCGGCGAATTGTTTGCATATTCCAACGTTTCGCTTCCGGTAATTATTTCGGTAGTATCATTCAGTTTTGCTTTTATGTGATACGAAACATCCTGTTGCCAATAGCCGGGAAAAGGTTTACGGTTTTTCCAATACAAAGCATTGTCTTCGCTTTGATAGGCTGCAAGGGCACTTTCGGGCTCAAAAATTTGAGCCGTGGCGGTATAAAAAATTAAATAAAAGACTGTAAGGATGCCATATTTATACATGGTGTAAAAATACTAAAATTATGAAATGTTGAAATGAAATTAAATTGCATCAAATGAAGATTACTTAAATATACTAAGTTTGCCAAATTGCAGATTAATTACCCATGCTACCAATAGAACAACTTCACCAATACTATACAGAAAGCAATTACACCGTAAGTACCGATACCCGCAAAATAGAACCGGGCAGTATGTTCTTTGCCCTGAAAGGTGAAAACTTTGATGCCAATACCTTTGCGAAGCATGCCCTTGAGAAAGGCGCAAAATGGGCGGTGATAGATAATCCTGAATTTGAACAATCTGCCGGAACGATATTGGTGGATGACGTTTTAAAAACACTTCAGGACTTAGCTAATTACCACAGGCATCAACTAAAAATACCATTTATAGGAATAGGAGGGAGCAACGGCAAAACCACCACTAAAGAACTTGTTCATAGCGTGCTTTCCCAAAAATTTAAAACCATTAGCACACCCGGAAATTATAATAACCATATTGGGGTGCCGTTAACTATTTTAGGAATAAAACCCGGAACCGAAATGGCTGTAATAGAATTGGGAGCCAATAAGATAGGGGATATTGAAGAACTGTGCCAAATAGCCGAACCGGATTTTGGGTTGATAACCAATATAGGTAAGGAACATTTGGAAGGTTTCGGCAGCCTGGAAGGTGTGGCCAAAGCCGAAAGTGAGTTGTATTATCATTTATTAAAATCAGGAGGATTGGCTTTTGTAAATAAAGACGATGAATGGCTAATACGCATGGCTTCCCGATTGACCAAGGTTCATGGGTATTCGTGTAAAGATGCATTGGCAGAGACGTATTGTAAACTTATTGAAGATTTCCCAACCATTGAATTTGAATTTGAAAATTTAAAAATGAGCAGCCAACTGAGTGGCTCCTATAATTTTGAAAATATCATGGCAGCAGTTGGTATTGGTCAATTTTTTGGCGTTCCTGCAGATTTAATAAAAAAAGGAATTGAAATCTATGTGCCAAAAAACAAGCGGTCGCAAATAATTACCCAAGGTAGCACCATGATTTTTCTGGATGCTTACAACGCCAACCCAAGTAGTATGGAAAAGGCTTTGGAGAATTTTGCCCGGTTTAATTTTCCAAAGAAAATAGCTGTATTGGGCGATATGTTTGAAATGGGTGAACATGCCGAACATGAACATGAGTTAATTTACAATTATGCCGTTTCATTAAATTTTGATCATTTGTTTGTGGCAGGGGAACATTTTAAAAAACAAGCCTTGGCAAATGGAAAAGATGGATTTGAAACAGCAAAAGAAATCAATGTGCTGCTAAAAGACTTAAATTTGAAGGATACGGCAATATTTATAAAAGGAAGCCGGGGAATGGCGATGGAAAATGTAATGGAAGGAATAATTGAATTATAAATTATGTTAAACACATCCCCCAACCCCCTTCAAAGGGGGACTGTTGCTCCGATGAAATTCTATATAATTTTAAAATTTATTTATTTTCAAAATGCAAATAATCTATGTCCTAATACTCGTGCGTCAGCCATCCCCCTTAAGAAGGGGGTAGGGGGATGTTTTTCCTTTATTTAAAAAAAATGGAACTATTCTTCAGCAACGAAATTTTTGAAACCCACCTTTATTTAAAATTAGAGGAAAGCGGTCATTGCATTAAGGTACTTCGTAAAACCAACGGAGATGTTATTAAAGTTATTGATGGGAAAGGGAATTTATACGAAGGTCCCATTGAAATAGAGAATAAAAACAAACCGGTAAAAGTAAGAATACAATCCAAAACCCATTTTGAAGCTTCAAAATTTCAATCGGGGTTTCATTTGGCTATAGCCCCAACAAAAAATGCCGACCGAATGGAATGGTTGGTCGAAAAAGCAATAGAATTAGGGATAGGTTCCATCACTTTTTTGCAATGCGAACACAGCGAACGAACCAATTTGCGCTTAGACCGAATTGATAAAATAGCCATTGCTGCCTTAAAACAAAGCCAACAGTATTGGTTACCAAAAATTACAACACCCGTTCCTTTTAAAAACTATATGAATGATATTAAAGTGGATGAGAATTGTTTTATAGCCTATTGTTCTGAAGGGGAGAAAAAAGAATTTGGTTCAAACACACCCTCCAATCCTCTTCACAATGGGACTGCTTACGCACGAGTATTAATAGGTCCCGAAGGTGATTTTTCGGAAAAAGAAATTGAAATGGCATTGGAAAAAGGGTATCAAGCAATTTCTCTAGGAGCTTCCCGATTAAGAACAGAAACGGCTGCTTTGTATGCTTGTGGGGTTTATAGGAGTATGATTGGCGTATAAAATTTCAGGAAAAGGTTAAATA
This sequence comes from Bacteroidia bacterium, assembly GCA_046154525.1. GTDB lineage: Bacteria > Bacteroidota > Bacteroidia > NS11-12g > UBA9320 > JABWCE01. Next base: position 13,402 of record JBJXDS010000240.1, on the reverse strand, counting down.
AAACTATACCCAAACCCAATAAGTATTTGGCCTGAGGTATTTCTGAACCGATAGTTATTGTTATGACCAACCCTATTTTTGGTGGCATATTCGGTAGTTATAAAACTATAACCTACCTTTAGGCTATATCGCTCCTTGTAGCGGTAGCGAGCAAAAACTTCGGAATAAATCGTGCCCTTATTATTATTTCCAATTAATAAAAAATTGTTTTGGGTTGGTTTTACCTGTTCATTAATTAGTTTGGTGCGGGGTGTTTCTTCATTTTGCGAAGCGAAGCTTGGGAAATAATCTGAGTTTCTTTTTTTACCAAACGTAAAACCAATCGCATCTATATTAGCCCCAACCGACCATTCAGGTGTAAAATGATAAGAGGCATTCAAGGTCAGATTAATACTTAAAAACATTGGGTTTAAAACAAAAATCGTATCTATTCCATCCCCACTTTTTTTATGCTTGGCAGGAGCTGTTAAAAAAGTATTGCCAATAAACCCCTGCACATAGCCAGCCCTAGCCCCAACACCCAAGTGCAGTTTTTCACTTTTAAGGAGTTTAAAGTTTTTTACAACATTACCAGAAACTGTGTTTGAATATTTGCCATAGCTGTAGGTTAAATCGGCATGATGCTCGCGTTGGGCGAATAAAGCAGTGGTAAAAAATACTATTAAAAGGCTAAAAAAAATCTTCATAAATTGAAATTCAAAAATAGTACGGATTGCGGAAAGTTTGGTTACGAAATAATGATAAATTGTAAATGGTTAAGGGTTAATTAATTCATCATTTAAAATAATAATTAACCATTAAAAAAAGTGCCCAGGACCGGAGTCGAACCGGTACGAGTGTAACCTCACAGGTGTTTGAGACCAGCGCGTCTACCAATTCCGCCACCTGGGCAATTCTAAAATTTTTAAAAAAGAACGATTTTTAAGGGGCTGCAATATTAGCCAATGTTTCGTTTAATCGCAAAATATATTTATGTTTTAACAGGTTTTCATAAATGGCTTTAAAAGGTTTTTCACCTTCCGAAAGAATGGCGTCGGCCTTTTCTGTCAATGCTTTTAATTCAAGACCTAAACCAGTTTTAATATTTAAAATTTCAGTTTCCAATACTTTTAATTTTTCAGCATCACGTTCTGATTTTAAATCATCCAAAGCCTCATTAATATCCATCATTTCCATTAAAAAAGAGGATGGTAATTTATCTTCTAAATTCAAGCCCGATAATGAAAGAATATGATTGGCCCGGTTATTAAAATTGGATAAACATTTATAAGCCTCATTATTTAAGGAAGAATTATTTAAAGATTCCTTATATTTTTCAGGGTTATTTACAAAAAAATCGGGGTGGTTGGCTTTTAATAAATTAAAATACCTTGCTTTTAATTCCTTTTCATCAAGGTTGAATTTTACAGGCAACCCATAAAAATCAAAATAGTTCTGCATTATTTACTGAACCATATCTGGAAAATATCATTTCCAAAAATAAAAATCATCAAGGCAAATAATATAATCATTCCTATTACTTGCATTACATACATAAACTTTTCGGGCAATGGCCTGCGGATTACCATTTCAACCAAAAGGAAAACAACATGGCCGCCATCCAAAGCCGGAATGGGGAGAAGATTCATAAAAGCTAAAACGATAGATATCATAGCTGTCAAGCCCCAAAAACGCTCCCAATCCCATTCAGGACCAAACATTACCCCAATTTGAAAAGGCCCGCCTAATGACTTACGCGGATCCAATTCGCCTTTAAACATTTTTCCAAAAGCTACTATTTGGGAGCCTATTAAATCTACCGATCGTTTTGCCCCTTCCGGTACGGCTTGAAAAAATGTAAAATGTTGCTTTTTAACCAATCCTTTAAGTTCATAAAATTCAGCCTCGAATCCAACAATAAGATCATCTTCAATAGCTAAATCTTTTATCAAAGTGTCTTTCCCTCTTAAAATTTTAAATTTTTGGGTAGTATTGGCTTTTAATGCCCCTTTAAGTTCCTGATAATAGGTTATTGGTTTATTATCAATGGATAAAATATAATCGCCTTTTTGAAATCCTGCTACTGATGCCGGTGTTCCTTTCCTTGCCTTAGCCACTCTAAATTTGGTTCTTGGTAAAATAAAACCACTATCTTTACCTTCTTTCGAAAGCTTATCGGCAAACTTTTCAGGCAATGTAACAATTACCTCTTCTCCATTTCTATTCACTTTATATTTAGAAAAATCTTTTAGAAGGATATCAGGATTAACAGCATCTTCAAAATTTTCAACGTCCTTGCCATCCACACTTATAATTTTATCACCACTCATAAAACCTACCTTCTTGCCTAAGGAATAGGCATGGATTCCGTATTTAACATTTTTATTAGGGAGGTATTCATCACCATATCCAACCAATGCAAAAGCCATTATTAAAATACCCAAAATTGCATTTACCGTAACTCCACCAAGCATTACAATTAAACGCTGCCAGGCTGGCTTACTGCGGAATTCCCAGGATTGGGGAGGGGTATTCATTTGTTCTTTATCCAACGACTCATCTACCATGCCGGCTATTTTTACATAACCGCCCAATGGCAGCCAACCAATACCATACTCAGTATCGCCTTTTTTAAAACTGAAAAGCTTTAATCCCCAGGCATCAAAGAAAAGATAAAATTTTTCTACACGTATGCCAAAAGCACGTGCCGCCCAAAAGTGACCCAATTCATGTAAGGTTATTAATATTGCAAGAGCCAGAATTACCTGACCAATCATCGTTAGTACTTCCATTTTTTATAATAAGCCGCGAAATTAAGGAATTAGAAATTAGAAATTAGAAATTAGAAATTGGGAATTTGCTAATAGGGTATTTATTATCGTTGAAATAGGTTTTTACCATTGTAAAGACGCAAAATTTTGCATCTCTAAGAGGACGACAATTGTTTCCGCAAGGTTTCAATTTTACTTTCAGCATCAGCCTTCTTTTGCTGTTCTTTCTCTATCAAATCAGCTTTTGCGTTAGCCATGAATTTTTCATTGGTCAATTTGGCTTCTACCAATTTTAAAAATCCGGTTAGGTATTCTATCTCTTTTTGAAGTTCAGAACTATCAGCTTGTTTCATTTCCCAGCCTATAAATTCAATACTTACCTCATCTTTCCCCACCAAACCTTTTAATCCTGCATCGTTCTTACCAAATTCAATGGTCTCAGCATTAGCCAGTTTTTTAATAATTCCATCAAACGATGCATATAGGCTTTCATTTGCAGTTGAAATAAAAATTTTAGCCAATAGTTTTGGTGAGATTCCATTTTCATTTCGTTTGTTTCTGATTAAAGTTATTAATTCAAAAGCGGCTTCATACTCTACTTCATTTGTATCCGTACGAACAGGCCAACTTGAATTATTAATAAATGAACCTGTATTTTCTTTCAATCCAAAGGTTATTTCCTCTGTAATAAATGGCATAAAAGGATGAAGCAATTTCATTAACCGTTCAAAAACCAATTTTACCTGAACCAAAGCTTCAGCATAAATAGGCTCGCCATAAGGCGGTTTCATCATTTCCAAATACCAGGAACAGAAATCGTCCCAAATCAATTTATAAATGGTCATCAAAGTATCCGACAAACGGAATTTTTCAAAATGCTCATTGATTTCAATAATAGCTTTATTAAGCCTTGATTCCATCCAATCCTGGGTGATGGAGGTATAATTTTTATAATAATCCGTTGGGGTTTCTGTTGTTTCCCAACCTATTACCAAACGGTATGCATTCCATATTTTATTACAAAAATTACGGCCTTGTTCTACCTGGCTTATATCAAATAATATATCATTTCCGGCAGGTGAACACAATAAACTTCCCATCCTTACGGCATCGGCCCCATAATCTTCCATCATTTGCAATGGGTCGGGGCTATTACCAAGAGACTTTGACATTTTACGCCGTAATTTATCCCTTACAATTCCCGTATAATAAACATTTCTGAACGGCTTTTGCCCCTTGTATTCATAGCCCGACATAATCATACGAGCCACCCAAAAGAACATAATCTCCGGGGCTGTTACCAAATCATTGGTCGGGTAAAAATAATTTATATCCTTATTGTTTGGATCTTTAAATCCATCAAAAACCGAAATAGGCCAAAGCCAGGAAGAGAACCAGGTATCTAAAACGTCTTCGTCCTGATTTAATTGTTTAACTGTTGAATTGCTATATTGTTTTTGATATAACCCAAGAGCTTCTTCGTGAGTTTTGGCTACAAAGGAATTTCCCTGTTCATCATACCAGGCTGGAATGCGTTGACCCCACCAAAGCTGGCGGCTTATGCACCAATCCTTAATATTGGTAATCCAATGGTTGTAGGTATTTTTAAGTTTTGGCGGATAAAATTGCACCTCATCATTCATCACACTGGATAAAACCTCCGGATTTTTTTCCATAAATTTTTTCATATCCACAAACCATTGTTTGGAAATACGGGGTTCTATAACAGCATCCGTCCGTTCGCTATAACCCACTTTATTTTTTATTGGTTCTTCTTTTTCCAAATGACCTGATTCGGCCAAATCTTTGGCTATTTGCTTACGAACGGCAAACCTATCCATACCAATATAATGTCCGGCAGCCTCACTCATGGTTCCATCTTCGTTAAAACAATCAATGGCTTTTACATTGTGCTTAATCCCTAAATTATAATCATTAATATCATGGGCTGGGGTAATTTTTAAAACTCCGGTTCCAAATTCAGCATCCACGTATTCATCAAAAATTACAGGAACTTCACGATTAACAATAGGAACTATAACCGTTTTACCTTTAAATTTTTTATACCGTTCATCTTTTGGATTGGCACAAACGGCAGTATCTCCCAACAATGTCTCTGGGCGAGTGGTGGCCACCATTATATATTCGTCCGAATTGGGTACAAAATATTTGATGTAGTATAGTTTTGAATCTACTTCTTTATAAATTACCTCTTCATCACTCACGGCTGTTTTTCCGGCAGGATCCCAGTTTACCATGCGGCTCCCACGATAAATCAAACCTTTGTTGTGCAAATCTATAAATACATCTATTACAGCTTCCGAAAGGCTGGGTTCCATGGTAAAACGTGTCCGGTCCCAATCGCAACTGCACCCTAATTTTTTAAGCTGTTCAAGAATTATTCCGCCATATTTTTCTTTCCATTCCCAGGCATAGCCCAAAAATTCATCTCTTGAAATATCCTTCTTTTCAATTCCTTTTTCTTTTAATAAATTTACTACTTTGGCTTCGGTGGCTATACTGGCATGGTCGGTTCCAGGAACCCAGCAGGCATTTTTGCCCAGCATTCTTGCCCGCCTAACCAATACATCCTGGATGGTATTGTTCAACATATGGCCCATATGCAAAACCCCCGTAACATTGGGAGGAGGAATGACTATGGTATAAGGCTCACGATTATCGGGAACACTGCGGAATAGGTTATTGTCCAACCACTCCTTATACCATTTGTTTTCAATGTCTTTGGGCGAATATTTTGAAGAAATTTCCATGAATTAGTAATCTGCGAAATTAAGAATAATGAGGTGGAGTTGAAAATTTGGTTTCGCACGGAACCGCAGAGGAAAGGAGGTTTTAATAAATTTTAATAGTAGTTAGGCTTTTGGCAAAAAGAATTCGAAAGTCTATTTATAAAAATTTGAAATTATTGACCAATAAAAATTGGAACTCTCGGAGAAAAAAAATAGAATACCATTGGTATTTTGATTGAAGTTTATACAGCAATCCATTAATTTTAGCCTTGATGTTGGCAAATAAAATTATCCTAATTGCAACCTTTACTATAAATTGGTGTCTATCTTTAAAACACCTTAAACCATGAGCCGAATTATTTCAATATTTCTCTTCGTTTTTTTAACAATTAATTTAGTAAAAGCCGACCAACTTGTAGGTACAATTATAACCTATAAAAGTATCGGAAACCTCAAATATGAGGTAAATTATTCTGTTTATATTGATCGGTTTGTAAGAAATAAACCGGATACTATTCCATTTAAAACCTTGACATTCATGGTTTATTCAGGCAAAGCTTCGGTTGCAAATTTCCCTAAACTTACAGCTTTAGATACCCTTAGCAATGGTTGTGATAAAGATGCAAGAATTAGTATTTTAAAAAAATACAAAGATACTATTGATATAAATTTACCACTCTATGCCTTTATAAAATCTTCGGGAAATTGTAGGATATACTTTGGGTGTAAATACCCCGAAAGGTATATGAATTTAAAAAATTTACCTCCTTCACCTTATTTTAGTTATGCTTTTGTAAATACATGTAATGCTCCAAATGGTTCTTCAGCCGAATCATATGTAACAGAAAAAATTAATTACTTTAGATGTGTTAATCAATCTTCTTATCACAGTTTTTTTAGCTACGGCGATAATGCTACTTATGATTCTATTTCATATCATTTGGTAAATCCGTTAAAGGATTTTAATTCAAAAATTGCTTTTTCATCAGGATATTCAAAAGAGGAACAAATGGATGTATATTGGCCCGCCGGATATAATAAATTGTTAGGCCCCGACCAAAGTGCTAATCCTCCCATTGGTTTTTCAATTGACACCATATATGGTTACTTTATTTTTACACCTACCGCTTTGGATGCAGAGTATTCATTGTCGAACGAAACTATAGAATATTCTAATATTGGAGGGAAGAATAGGGAAGAAGGAGGTTTTATGAATGATTTTGTAATAAGGGTTACTGAATGTCCGCTTAATAATCCGCCTATATTAAATGGGCCTTATAAATTTGAGGTAGATCTTGAAAAGGAAATTTGCTTTACAATAACTTCTGATGATAAACAATTTATTCCTCCACCTCCGGGAAAACCAAGCCCTCCTGATACCGTAAGATTAACCTGGAACAGGGCTATACCCGGGGCTACTTTTACAATTATCGACCCCAAGACAAGGCTTCAAAAAGCCAAATTTTGCTGGACACCAAAACTAAAAAATGTTAGTGATTTACCCTATACGTTTACTGTAACAGCAAATGATAATTCTTGTCCCAATTCAGCCAAGTTGGTAAAATCGTATTCGGTAAAAGTAAAAAAGGTACAAAGTGTTTCTAACATTGCAGCTTCATCAATCGTAATTTCACCTAATCCATCAACCAATGGGCAGCTTAGTATTAAATCTGGTATTTTTAAAATTAATACTGTAGAATTACTTGATATAACAGGAAAACAAATAAACACTTGGGATTTTGAATCAACTTCAGAATTTCAAATAGATTTAAACCATTTGCCATCAGGAATGTATTTTATAAAATGTAGCAATGGGGGAGAGGTGTTTAATTTTAAATGGATACGGCAGTAAGGTTTTTATAATTGACAATTTATAAAAAGCTGTAAATTCTTACTACAATAACCCATTTTTATCCTCTTTAATACTATCTTCATAGCCTTTATCTATTAATAGTCCGCCGCCATCGGCAGCTTCGGTGGCCAATACATCGCAACGTTCATTCATAGGATTTCCGGCATGGCCTTTTACCCAATTAAATTTTATAACATGTTTGTTGTACAATGCAATTAAGGGTTTCCATAAATCAGGATTTTTAATATTTTTAAAACCCTTTTTTTGCCAGCCGTATATCCAGTTTTTTTCAAAAGCATCCATTACATATTTGCTGTCGGTATAAATATCTATCTGCAGATTGTCTTTGGTAAGGGCTTCCAGGGCTACTTTTACAGCCATAAGTTCCATACGGTTATTGGTAGTAAGCCGATAACCTCCACTTAATTCTTTCCGGTGCTGGCCAAACATCATTACCGCTCCGTATCCACCTTTGCCCGGATTACCCCTGGCAGCTCCATCTGTATATATTATTACTTTCAAAATTGTGATGCAATATTATGGAATTATTAAAGTTTGATTTTTAAAAACCAATTAATTTTAAAAAATTTACCCTAATTGTAATATTCCAATCCCTTTATCAAATTACCCTTTGTAAAATTTTATTTTTAATGTAGGTTTGGGCTTCGAATATGAGTAAAAGACTATTACCTCTGTTTCTTTGGCTTCTGTTGGCTATGCCTGCCTTTTCGCAATACGATTATCGCTTATTCGGGTATATCACCAACGAAAAAACTGGAGAACCCATAGTAGGGGCCAGGATTAATTTACCCGATTGGCAAACCGAAACCTACTCCAATAATTTTGGCTATTTCAGCATTTCGGTTCCACCACAGGATTTTTTTGTAGAATACAGTTTTGGCGGCTTTAAAACTAAACGGGATTCTGTGTATATTGATATGGATATACAGGTGGACATAAAATTAAAAATGATAGAGGTAGATGAATCGCAGATTAATGACCTTCAAAAATCACAGAGTGATATCACCAACCCTATTAGTGGAAAAATTGATGTTCCGACGGGCTTATTAAAAGAAATGCCTTACCTCTTATCAGAGCCGGATTTAATTAAGGGGTTGCAAAGTTTGCCAGGTATAACAGCTGGTAACGAATTTTACAGCAATTTATACGTTAGGGGCGGAGCTGCCGACCAAAACCTAATACTTCTTGACGGAGTTCCGGTGTATAACGGAAGTCATATTTTTGGGCTGCTTTCCATTTTTCAGCCTGATATTACCAATTCCATTCAACTTTATAAGGCTGGTTTCCCGGCCAGGTATGGTGGCAGGGTAAGTTCTGTAATTGATATTACTTCCAACGAAGGCAATATTAAAGGGCATCACGGAAGGGCTTCTTCAGGATTCTTAATTGCTAAAGTATCTATTCAGGGGCCATTGGGGAATAAAGAAAAAACTACTTACTCCCTTGGTATCAGGCGAACCTATTGGGATGCTTTTACAGTATTTCAACCATCAGCTTCGGCAATCGAACTATTTGTAGTTTCGGATTATAATTTAAAAATAAAGCATAAACTCACCAAATATGATAATCTTATTTTTTCGGTATATGCAGGCAGGGATAAATATCCTATTAATCTATCAGATTCATTCAGCAGCATTAGAACCAAGATAGAGTATGGAAACGCATCGTCAATTCTTCGCTGGAACCATATTTTTAATCCAAAGTTATTTTCAAATTTATCGGTAAGTGCTACGAGATATAAAGTAAATTATGATGTAAGTGAAACTATTTTTGATTCCTTGTCTCAGCAATCCAAAACGGCAAAATTTAACTATCAAAATGGTATAACTGATATTGCAATAAATGCAGATTTTGAATACAGTGCAACCAATAACCACTATTTGCACTTCGGTGTGCAAAACACCAATCATTTTATCAACCCGGGGTTTAGCACCATTACTACTAGCGACAATACTACCCCAGAGCTAAGCGGCAAAAAAAACTCTGCGTTTTGTCCTGAAATAGCAGCCTATATTGAAGACGACTATAAATTATCGGATAAGGTAAAACTGAATGCTGGCGTAAGAGTTGTTTATTTCTTGAATAACACCTACGATTATAAAAATATTTTTTTAGAACCACGCATTTCTGGCAGATATATTTTAAACCCAACCTTAGCATTAAAAGCATCTTATGCAAGGATGCACCAAACTGTATTTTTACTAACCAATTCAGGCATTGGTTTTCCTTTCAATTTTTGGGTTCCGGCCACGGTAAAAATACCCGCCCAGCAATCAGACCAGGTAAATATTGGAATTGCCAAAGAACTAAAGGAGGGTTACAGAATATCGGTTGATGCCTATTACAAAACCATTAAAAATGTACTTTTTGCTAAAGAAGACCCAGGTTATTTTGATAATGACCTTGATTGGCAAACGATTTTAGAAACAGGAAAAGCCAATAATTATGGTTTAGAATTATTGGTTAATAAACAAGCAGGTTACCTTACAGGATGGATGGGTTATACCCTTGCATTTGCCAACCGTCAATTTGATAATTTAAATCTTGGCAGACCGTTCCAGTTTTCATACAACCGCAGGCATACCATTAATCTGGTTTTAAATTACCGCATTACCGAATGGAACTCCTTATTTATGAACCTAACATTGGCTTCGGGTCGTTATTTTACTATTCCAGGAGGCAAATATCTCGACATTGATGGCAATATTATTTTAGATTACAGCCGCCTTAATAATTATAAAGGTCCATATTTTCAGAGGCTTGATCTTGGATGTCTTTTTGAAAGAAATAAAAGTAACCGTATATTGGATCAACAAGCCTATTTAACCCTATATAATGCGCTGCTGGCCAAAAATCCAATGCAAATTTATGCCGACTATATTCCCAATGCCAATAAGCCAGGTACCGGGGCTTATAAATTGAAGAAAACGAGTATTCCTTTTTTTATACCGGGTGTAACCTATATAATCAGATTTTAAAATTATGAAGAAAATCCTATTATTCCTTTTTGTAGCTGCACTTCTGGGGTCATCGTGCGAAGAAGAAATATCTTCGAGTACCATTACTAAATATAACGATCGATTAGTTGTAAATGAATACTTTAATAATAATGAACCGTTTTCTATACAGGTTTCGATTAGTAAAGATGCCTATAAAGAGCCTAATCCTTTTGTTATAGATTCTACAAAAGTAAAGTTAAAACTCACAGAAAATGGGGTTAATATTCCATTGTTTTATGATGATTTTGCAGGTGTTTTTAATTCCTTGGTTAAGCCACAACCAGGTAAAAGATATGAACTTACAGCTTCGTCAAGTAGCTATGGAACTGCATTCACAAGCGGATTATTGCCCGGAGATATTGATAGTAAAAATTCGGTATGCATTGAAAATGGAGGAATTGATATGCAGGGAAACAAATCAGATCTTTTAAAACTTACATTTAAAGATAATGCAGGTACCAAGGATTACTACAAATTGAATTTCTTTTATTATAGTGAGTTGGTTGATAAGTTTAATGCCTTTGATTTTGAGTTGAAGGACATACTTTCAGCAGTAAATACTATAAAAACGAGAGATGGTGGGTTTCTTTTCAGCGACGAATCGTTTAGCGGAAAAGAAAAGACATTTACAGCTGTGCCTCCTTTTGGTATTGTATCCGGGAATTCAAAAATTAAATATTTAATTCAAATCCAAAGGCTAAACGATGATTTTTGGAAATATAATACCTCACTTGAGCAATACCGAGGTGGACTTAGCGGTGGTGGTTCAGGTTCTAACATATTTGGAGGGGCGGTGGTTGTTTATACCAACATTCAGAATGGACTAGGAATATTTGCCGGGTCAAATATTGAAAGTGATACGATAAAAGTTAAGTAAATAACCTACTTCTGAGCCAGCTTACTATTCCTATACCCATAAATAAAATAAACCACCAAACCCAGGGCCAGCCAGCCTATAAACCACGCCCAATTGCTTTTACTCATTCCTGTTAATAGGTAAAGACAAGTGGAAACACCCATCAATGGAATCAAAGAGAATTTTTTAAAAAAGGTAAAAACTGATAATAAAATACAGATTGACCAAAATACTATCAATGAAATATTAGGTGTGGCTAAGTCCATAAATGTTGATTTTTTACTCAAATAATCGGGATTGGAAGAAAAATTAAAATTGAACATTTCACTGATGTATCCTTCTATTTGCCAACAAAAACAGGAAAACGCTATAACTACAATTACAGGAAAAATGAATTGCCCGTTAATATAAGGCATTACAAATTTCCCTTTCCGTTTTTCCACTCTGGGCAAAAGCAATACACCACCACATACCAAAACAAAGGCAAACAAGGTAGCAATACTTGTAAAATCCAAAACAAATGTTTTATCTGTAAACAGTATGGGAATACCAACCACCAAACCTGTAATAATAGTGGCAAACGATGGGGTTTTAAATTTAGGATGAATTTTTTGAAATAGGGGGGGCATCAATCCATCACGGCTCATACTCATCCAAATGCGGGGTTGGCCCATCTGAAAAACAAGTAAAACACTGGTCATAGCTATAATGGCACAAACGGCAACCAACAATTGCATCCAGCCGATGTTCAAATTTTGGGGTTCAAAAATAAAAGCCAGGGGATCACCCACACCATCAAAATTTTTATAATGCACAGCCCCAGTAAGAACTAATGTTAGTAAAATATAAACTATGGTGCATATAACCAATGAATATATCATCCCCTTGGGCAAATCCCTTTGGGGGTCTTTGCTTTCCTCGGCCAATACACTTACGGCATCAAAACCAATATAAGCAAAAAATACTCCGCTAACCGCCATCATTACCCCTCCAAATCCATTGGGCATAAACGATTTTATTCCTTCATCATTAGTTGGGGTCCAATTAAAGGATAGCCCATTCGCAAAAATTAAATATCCTCCAACTAAAATTACGAGCCCTACAATAAACAATTTTAAAATTACCATGGAATTACTAAAATTACGGCTTTCTTTAATGCCTCTATATACCAGATAGGTTATTAAAACATTAATAATTAAGGCAGGTAAATCCAAAATGATTCTCAAATTGCCTAGCATAGGCGAGGTGTTCCAGGCATTAATTAATTCAGCATTGCTACTATTGGAAATCATGGCCTTTTTTGCTTCCAAATAACTGCAGGTTAAATAGTCGGGTATATGAATATTGACTTTATTCATAAATGATGTAAAATAATCGCTCCAGCTAAAAGCCACATAAATGTTGCCTATAGAATATTCCATAATCAATGCCCAGCCAATAATCCAGGCAAAAAACTCCCCAAAACTGGCATAGGCGTATGTATAGGCAGAACCAGCCACAGGAATACGGCTGGCAAATTCAGAATAACAGTAGGCGGTAAAAGCACACGCTATTCCGGTGAGTATAAAAAGTAAAACCACTCCCGGGCCGCCGTTAAAAACCGCCCCACCCAAACTGCTAAAACTCCCGGCACCAATAATAGCAGCTATTCCAAAAAAAGTAAGGTCACGTACATTTAGCACCCTTTTCATTTTGTGCCTGGCGTGAGGCACATTTTCTTGTAATCCATCCGCAACTCCACCCTGATTTGGGTTTTCATCATCAAAATCAATTTCGCTATTAAATGTTTTACGCCGCAATAAATCTGAAAAACTCATGGTATATCCGTCAAACGTAAAGATTTTTTTTGGAATAGGAGGGAAGAATTAAATAAAATTTTAATCCAAATTAATTAAAATAAAAAAGTCAGCATTAAACTTAATTCAATACTGACTTTCCCACTAAGGGTATTTCTTTTTTATAAAAATATAATGAAAAGGTTAATAATTTAATTAACCATATTCATCATATGCAATTCTTCTTTTGATTTACTCAAAAGGTTAAGTAATTGCTCATTTCGTCTTTGTTCAAACGATAATCTGTCGTAAATTTTTTGCTCAAAACTCTTCATTAAATAGGCATTAAGCTCAACAAGATTGAATTTTCTTAGGTTGGAAATTAGAATCATAATTTTT
>JBJXDS010000239.1:0-3320 GCA_046154525.1 Bacteroidia bacterium | reverse complement strand
ATGGAAAATCGAAATTGGATTCTGTTTCCTTAATGGGTATATCCAGATAAAAAGATTTTAATATATCATCAGCACTTTCTTTATTTGGAATTAAAAATAAATCTTCAGGTGATATTTCTTTCCAAACAGGCCCAAGTCTATAAACACTGTAAATTATTTCCCGTAGAATTCTTCGGTCTTTCGACCCCAAGGCTGTATTCAGTTTACAATATTTTTTAAAAAAATGATGAAACGGTAAACTTCCATCATACGATGTAATCAGCGTTTTGAAATGGTTGAAAATAAAGGATTGGCGGGAGTTCATAGTTTGTTTTCTTTTTTGCCACTAAAACTCTAAAACACAAAATAAAGACACAAATGTTTTAGTGGAATTTAGTGCCTTTGTGCTTTAGTGGCAAAACATTAGTATTTCACCTCCTCCAAAAAATCCAAATCCGAAATTTTTAAAATAAACAACCCTTTATTCTGATTGCAATGACGATCTTTTTTAAATAAAAACTTAGTGGCATAATATTGGTGAATATCACCCGTAAAGTCATTGGCCCTAAAACGGTCGTATTTCATCAGTATTTCACAAATAAAACTAGCCTGATCATGTCCTATTACAGAATATCTGCTTGGATTTAGGTTGCTTATAATTTTATAATTTATTTTAAAATCTCTTAAAACAATACCACTATCCAAAGGGTTGGTAAAATCGCCAGAGATAATTTTTATTCTATATTTTTTCCGTTTTGATTCAGGTATTGTTTTTAAAGTTTGAGGTTTGTAATCTCCCACAATCTCAAATGTAGCTTTTTGTTTATCCAAAAAAGTGGTTATGTGTTTAAACGATTTTGCATCCTCGCTGCCATGATACACAATATACTCTTTGCCTTTGGGCAAAAAATTACTATCAGCCTTAGCCATTTCATCTGCAGTTATCAACCTGTAGTCAATATTATTTTTGGTTTCCAGTAATTCCAAAAGTTCTTTACCAATCCCTTTCTCCCATTCTGCATCGTTTTTTAAAATTAAAACAATATTGTCGGGGTTGGTTTTGCGGTAATAATCATAAAAAACCTCGGCCTTGGTTTTTTTAGCTGGGGCCGCATTAAAAAACAAAGGATTGTTGGGAAATAAACTGTCAATAGCTGTAAAAGGTGAAAAAACTGGAATCTGATATTTACACGAAAAATGATTAATAATATGAAGGTGTTCATCCAAAATGGGCGATATAATCACATCCATGTCCTTCATTTCTGGCTTTCCCAATATTTCTTTGGTTTTGCCGGTATCGTGTTCGTTATCATACACAAACACTTTTATTTTTAAACCAAGCTTTTCGTAATCTTTTAAGGCTAAATAAAACCCCTGATAATAATCCAGCATAATGTTGGTACGGTTCACATTCGTTCCATTGTAATTGTGTAGATGTAAAGGCAAAATCATAGCCACTTTGTAGCTGCTGTCGGGGTCAATTTTTGACGCAACGCTATGGGGTATTGAAATAACAATCCCAATTACACATAATAGGAGGTTTAAAAAAAACCTTTTACTCCCACTCAATAGTGGCTGGTGGTTTTGAACTAATATCATATACTACCCTATTGATCCCTTTTACTTTATTTATTATATCGCTGGATGTTTTAACCAAAAAATTACGAGGCAAATCGGCCCAATCTGCTGTCATACCATCCACCGATGTTACAGCCCTCAAACATATAACATTTTGGTAAGTTCTTTCATCGCCCATTACTCCAACCGACCTTACTGGTAAAAATATTGCCCCGGCCTGCCACACTTTGTCATACAAACCAAAGTCTTTTAAATTATTAATAAAAATATGGTCGGCTTCCTGCAATGTGGCCACTTTTTCGGGGGTAATATCATCAATAATGCGGATGGATAAACCCGGCCCAGGAAATGGATGTCTTTGCAAAATGGCATCGGGTAAATCCAATGCTTTTCCTACCCGCCTTACTTCGTCTTTAAACAATGAATTGATGGGTTCCAATACTTTGAGGTGCATTTTTTCGGGCAATCCCCCTACATTGTGATGCGATTTGATAGTGGCCGAAGGGCCTTTTACACTCACCGATTCTATCACATCAGGATAGATGGTTCCTTGCCCCAGCCATTTTGCTCCTTCCACTTTTTTCGATTCCTCCTCAAAAACTTCTACAAATACGCGGCCAATGGCTTTTCGCTTTGTTTCGGGGTCGGCTATGCCGGCCAATTGGGATAAAAATTTATTGCCGGCCCTTATTGGAACGATATTAAAACCTAAATGTTTATAGGCTTCCAATACATCCTCATATTCATTTTTGCGAAGCAAGCCATTATCAATAAAAATACAAACCAACCGTTCGCCAATGGCTTCCTGTATAAGTTTGGCGGCCACCGTACTGTCAACCCCGCCCGATAAACCCATGATTACGGTATCGTTTCCAACCCGTTGTTTTATTTCTTCTACCGTTGTATGAATAAAATTATCAGGTGTCCATGATTGTGAGCAACCACACACATCCACTATAAAGTTTTTTATAATCGTTTTGCCTTCTTCACTATGGGTTACTTCGGGGTGAAACTGCAACCCGAAAATATTTCTATTTTTAATTTTAAAAGCTGCCAAAGCGCCATTTTCGGTGGTGGCATGGGGTTCAAAACTATCAGGCAATTTGGTAATCGTATCGCCGTGGCTCATCCAAACTACAGAGGTTTGCGATACATTATTAAAAACTATGGAACTGCTGTGGCTGGCTAATGGTGCCTGGCCATACTCGCCGTGAGCCGAGGCAGATACTTCACCTCCATATTTTTTGGCCAACCACTGGGCCCCGTAACACAATCCTAAAACAGGGATTTTTAAACCCATTACATCCAAATTAGGAAATGGAGCATCGGTTTCGTTTACCGAACAAGGGCTGCCTGAAAGGATTATGCCTTTAAAAGATCCGTCTATTTCAGGTATTTTATTGAAGGGGTGAATTTCGGAATATACATTTAACTCCCTGATCCTGCGTGCAATTAATTGTGTGAACTGTGAGCCGAAATCAAGGATTAAAATTTTTTCTACCATTGTCAATAAAGAGCGCAAAATTACGAAATATAGAATTGTAAGGGGGGAATATTTGTGGTAAATAAAACTATTATTGTGTTTAGTATTATGAAAACGAATTGACCCTTATAATGTAGAAATATTTTTTAGTACTAATTAAGGACTATTTTATCTGTTATAATAATCCATTTTACAGATTTGGTTTAGATTTACGTCCAGTATATTGGGAATATTTGGGTCTTGCTCTTTAATTGTCAAAACAAATTCTGATTCCGGTTTT
>JBJXDS010000238.1:0-20000 GCA_046154525.1 Bacteroidia bacterium | reverse complement strand
ATTGCTTTTATCATTATTCTTTTTAATTATTTTTTTAATAGCAATAAATGGATTAAAACCATTGTTGGCAATGGAATAAATATCACTAAACGGGTTCTCTGAAAGCAACTTTTTAACATCAATAATTGGTTTATAAAAAACGATAAAGAGGCATATAAACAAAACAAGGTCTATGCCGCCAAGCATTAGAATTATATCCGTTGTTTGAAGTTCAAACTCAATTTGATTTTTGCCCAACCAAAGCCATAAGATTATTATAACCAAAGCTGTAATAAATGCCGCAAGGGCTGTTGAAAGTGCAAGTATCCAAAGAATTAATTTTTTCATTTTTTTAAAAAAATATTACCCAATCAGTGATTTAAAAAAAATTGGATGATAAAAAATTTATCATCCAATTTTACTATTTGATTTTGGTTAAAAAAAATATTTAAATAAAAAGGTTCATAATAAAATAAACCAATGCAGCTAATAAAGCCGATACAGGAATGGTAAGTATCCATGCCCAAAGCAAGCTAATGGTTACACCCCATTTTACAGATGAAACACCTTTTACCAAACCAACTCCTACAATAGAACCTGTAATTGTATGTGTGGTACTTACTGGAATACCCATTTGCTCGGTTAAAAATAAGGTAGTTGCGCCAGCTGTTTCAGCACATACACCTTCCAATGGGGTAACTTTTGTGATTTTGGTTCCCATAGTTTTCACAATTTTCCAACCTCCACTAAGGGTACCTAAACCAATGGCTAAATAACAACTAAGAGGCACCCAGTCTGGCATTGATTTAATGTCAACAATATTCCCGTTAGCTATTAAGGCCGCGGCAATTATACCCATTACTTTTTGGGCATCGTTTCCACCGTGGCCAATACTAAAGGCAGCTGATGAAAGAAGTTGTAATTTTTTAAACGAGTTGGATGTTCGGCGGGCATTTGGTTCCTTTATTTTTTCGGTATAAATAAAAGTTAAGGCAAAAATCATTAAGGCAGCTACCAGCGACCATCGCAAAATTTTATTATCGGCCTTTTGTATTTCCTTGGTTAGATCTTTTTTAATATCCACTGATACCGATTTTTTAAACGCATCCATTTTATCCGAGCCAATAGGGTACTTGGTGTTCATTAAAGCTACCATACCATCAGCCCCCAATTCAAAATATTTTTTACTGATTGGTTTCAAGCTATCAATAATAGCTTGGGTGGCCAAATAATCCTTTTTAAACGCGGTGTCTTTTTTGGCTTTATTTTTTAATATTTCTATTTTAAAATATTTGTTCAACCCATCGCCAATTTTACTAATGGTAATGTCTTTAAAATTTACATTTCCCGATTCAATAATTCTGTCTGCCACCTTTTCAGCTCCTTCAGTTTCATAATACCCTAAATAAGGCTGGCAGGCATTGGCATTGGCTTTAGCTTTATCCAGTTTTTCTAATTTAGTACTATCGTGTTTAATGGTTACCTCGTAAGTGTATTTATCTACTTTAAAAAATTTCTTCATGTTTTCAGTCAGCTTGTCCTGCTGAAAACCAATAAAAACATAAAAAAGTAGTGCAGCAGCCCCCATCAAAATCCCTACCTTGAGCCAGGTATTTCGTTGTATAAATATTAATGTAAAAAGGATAGATATAATCATACCAACAATGGGTGCCAGAAATATAAACAACGCAGTTTTACCAATTTTACCCGCATCTATTATTTCCCCTACAGGCATCATCCCTTTTGATAAAAAAGCATGACAAATAGCAGCCCCGGCAAATCCACCAATTAAAGTATGTGATGAAGATGAAGGAATACCATACCACCAAGTAAGTAAGTTCCAAAATATGGCAGCAATCAGTCCACTTAAAATTACCGGAAGAGTTATAAAATCGGAATATACTGTTTTGCCAATAGTATTGGCCACGGCATGATCTTTAAAAATAAGAAAAGCCACAAAGTTGAAAAAAGCAGCCCACAATACAGCTTGCAGGGGCGACAATACTTTGGTAGAAACAATGGTAGCAATGGAATTGGCCGCATCGTGAAAACCATTGATAAAATCAAAAATTAACGCGAGGGCAATAACAACAATTATGAGTTCCATTTTTTAAGGCTATTTTAATTATTTAAGCGTGCTTAACCTGAATAGATTTTATAATATCTGCGGCATCTTCGGCTTTGTCGGTAGCTGTTTCAAGCGTGGCATACAGTTCCTTCATTTTTATAAGATGTATAGGGTCTTTTTCTTCTTCAAACAATTTTCCAATGGCCGAATCAAAAATATCATCGGCATGGTTTTCAATGCTATTAATGCGGACATATGCCTCATTTATTTTTTCTACCTGTTTTAAATCACGAAGTTGACTAACGGCTATATGCAATTCTTCACAGCAGCGTTGTATCAGTTCGGCTAATTTTACCACCTCAGGGGTAATATTATCAGGTTCTATTTTATAAATGATAATACGGCTTGATACCCCATTTATATAATCGGCTATGTCATCTATCACCACAGCCAATTGATGAATATCTTCTCTGTCGAAGGGGGTAATAAAACTTAAGCTCAATTGGTTTAATATATCATGGGTGATGTTATCACCCACATGTTCCAGGTTTTCAATCTCATTACGAAGCCTTTTGCGTTCTTCTGTGGATGATGCTTTTACCATTTCTACCAATAATTTTGAAATCTCAACCAAATTGCTGGTGGCCTGTTCAAACATTGTAAAGAATTTTCTTTCTTTAGGGATAAAAAAACTTAATAAATTACTCATTATTTTGCGGTTATTATTATTTGCTTGCAAAGGTGTGAAGGAATTTGTGTTTCAATGTTAAGGAATCGTTAAATTATTAAATCTTAAAAAATTAAATAGAGTGGAATACCAATGGAAACCTGTAAAATTGCCCGACGAAGGGGAAATTGAAAGTCTAAAAAACAGCATTAATGTCAATAAAATAATAGCTGCCTTGCTTTGCCAAAGAGGGATTAAAGATTTTGAAACGGCTAAAAAATTCTTTCGCCCCACCATTGACCAATTGTACGACCCTTTTTTGTTTAAAGATATGAAAAAGGCTGTGGAACGCATAGAATTTGCCATTGATAATAAACAAAAAATATTGGTATATGGCGATTATGATGTAGATGGCACCACATCAGTAGCCATCGTTTTTTCGTTTTTAAATAAATTTACTAAAGCCATTGAATATTATATCCCCGACCGTTACAAGGAAGGTTATGGTGTATCAAAAGCCGGAATTGACTACGCGGCTGATAATAATTTTTCATTAATAATTTGCTTGGATTGTGGCATCCGTTCCGATAAACTGGTGGCCTATTCCAATTCCAAAGGCATAGATTTTATTATTTGCGATCATCACCTTCCTGGCGAAACTTTGCCATCTGCTATGGCAATTTTAGATGCCAAAGTTCCTGGCGAAACCTATCCTTTTAAGGAATTATCAGGTTGCGGGGTTGGGTTTAAATTAATTCAGGCTTTTGCAATTTTTAAAAAATTGCCGGCTGAAAATTACCTTCAATACCTGGATTTGGTAGCAGTAAGTACTTGTTGCGATATTGTGCCAATTGTAGATGAAAATCGGATTATTGTAAAATATGGGTTAGAAAAATTAAACCAAAATCCCTCGCTTGGGTTAAAGGTTTTAAAAGAAAGTTGTATTAATAAAAAAGAACTCACTACCTCAGATGTAGTGTTTTATATCGGCCCCAGGATTAATGCGGTAGGCCGCTTATACGATGCCAAAACTGCTGTAAAACTACTGATAGTAACAGAAGAAGATGAAGCTATTGATTACACCGAAATTTTAAACAGTACCAATACAGAACGCAAGGGGATAGATGAAACCATTACCGCACAGGCATTGGAACTAATACAAAGCGACCCTTTCCATCCACAAAGGTTTACCAATGTTTTGTTTAATCCCGATTGGCATAAAGGCGTGATCGGAATTGTGGCTTCACGGATTATTGAACACCACTACCGGCCAACCATAGTTTTGGGTTTTTCGGATGGCAAAATTTCAGGTTCAGCCCGATCTATAAAGGGGTTTGATATTCATGAAGCGTTGATTGAGTGCAGGGATTTATTGTTGCAGTTTGGTGGCCACACCCATGCGGCAGGGCTTAGCATGTTGCCTGAAAATTTGCCGTTATTCATTGCTATGTTTGATGAAGTGGCCAGTCGTCACCTTACCCGCGATATGTTGCAACCCGTTATTAATTATGATTTACAAATTGCTCCTGAAGAAATTACCCCGTCCCTTATCAAATTGTTAAAACAGTTTGAACCTTACGGCCCGGGAAATATGACCCCTTTGTTTTACACCAAAACTTTAAAAGACTCAGGCTATGCCAGGCAAATGGGGCAGGGAAACCTACATTTAAGCCTTAACGTGCAGAACCCAAATTTTGAAACCCCGATTAAAGGTGTAGCTTTTAAGCATGGGGATAAATATGATAGTATCAAAAATAATAAACCGTTTGAGGCTATTTTTTCAATTCAGGAAGAAGAGTTTAACGGGCGAACCAGTGTTCAGTTTCATATCCGGGATTTAAGATTAAATTAAGACAGGGTTAATGTTATCTTAATATTAAGAAATAAAAATAAAAGGTAACAAAATGATAATATACAGGTAACATGTTAAAGTATTTGCTTTGCAGATGAAATAAAATCAAGCATGGCAAATTCAAAATCAGTATTGAAAATCAGTCTTTTAGTATCAATTTTTAGTTTTTTAATTCCTCAAACTTTCGCTCAGGACAAGCCAAAAGCACCAACCAAAGCATGGTATGAAAACATAGCCATACGAGGATACACACAAGTTAGGTATAACCGATTATTAGAAACCAACGATTCATTAAAAAACGAACAGGGCGACAAATCTTGGGGAAACGGTGGCTTTTTTATCCGTAGGATGCGAATAATTTTTTATGGTAATGTTTCTGAAAGGGTCTATATATATATACAACCCGATTTTGCATCGTCCCCCTCATCTGGCTCTAATCATTTTGGACAACTGCGTGATGCATATTTTGATTTATCGCTGGATAAAAAGAAAGAATTTCGGTTCAGAGTTGGGCAAAGCAAGGTTCCATTTGGGTTTGAAAATATGCAATCGAGCCAAAACCGTTTGCCATTGGACAGGAATGACGCCCTGAACAGTGCAGTTTCAAACGAACGTGACCTCGGGGTTTTCTTTTATTGGGCTCCTGAAAAAACAAGAAAACTATTCAGTTCGTTGGTAAATGACGGGTATAAAGGAAGCGGAGATTATGGGGTATTTGGGTTTGGTGCATATAATGGGCAAACCGCTAATAAAACCGATGGAAACAAAGATCCGCATGTGGTGGCTCGTTTGTCGTATCCTATACAATTAAAGGGACAAATATTTGAAGTTGGGGTTCAGGGATACAAGGGTAAATATGTAGTTGAAAGTAAATCGGACAAAGTGAAATTCGTAAAAGATTTAAATTACGACGATGAACGTGCTGCCGCAAGTTTTATACTATTTCCAAAACCATTTGGTATTCAGGCTGAGTATAACATTGGAAGAGGGCCAGAGTTTAATCCTGCTACCGATTCTATTGAAACCCAAAAGCTAAAAGGAGGATACATCACCGCCTCCTATTTCTTAAAAATGAAAAGCCAAATTTTAATTCCATTCTTTAGATACCACACGTATGATGGAGGAAAAAAACACGAATTGGATGCCCGCAGCTATACGGTAAAAGAGTTTGAAATTGGAGCCGAATGGCAACCCATCAAAAACTTTGAATTGGTGGCCATGTACACCATTTCTGAACGCCGATTTGAAGATTACAAATTGCAAAACAACAAGCAGAAAGGGAGTTTACTAAGATTGCAGGCACAGTTTAATTTTTAAAATTTAAATATGGAAAGTGTTGGTAATGTTATTAATTTTTAAAAATTAATAACTACTATCAAAGTCCCCACCAGCAAAATCAACCATAATAGAAACCCAAGAAACAAAGCCTTAATCCCGGTTTCACGAATATTTTTAACAGAAATATTGGCACCTATCAGCAGTAAAGTAATGCTTAAGCCGGATTTGGAAAGGTCGACAATTCGTGCTGAAATATCTTTTGGGATTTTCAAATAGGTAGTTGCCAGGGTAGCTAAAACAAATAATAAAATAAAAATTGGAAACGATTTTACCCCCGCCTTTTTCCCAAAAATAAGGGCTGTAACTATCACCATTGGTATAATCCACAAAGCCCGGGCAAGTTTTACGGTAGTTGCAATTGTAAGCGCCTCATCGCCATAAGCCGAAGCAGCCCCCACCACCGAACTGGTATCGTGAATGGCAATAGCTGCCCACAATCCAAATTGTTGCTGCGATAAATCCATAGTATGGCCTATATATGGAAATAACAATAAAGCAATTGCATTTAAAGTAAACACGGTAGCCATAGCCATACTTATTTCTTTCTCTTCGGCTTCCATGGCAGGACTTACTGCAGCTATAGCACTACCTCCACAAATGGCAGTACCGCACGAAATAAGATATGTTATTTTGTGAGGCACTTTTAAAAATTTGCCCAAAAGCAAACCCAAACCTAATGCACCTGCAATAGTTATTATTGTAAATAGAATGCCAGTCTTTCCCGCATCCACTACTTTCATAAAATCCATACCAAACCCAAGGCCAATTACACAGCCCTGTAACAGATATTTGGTTATTGGTTTTGTAAGTTTTTGAATTGGGTTTCCAACTGTCAATCCAATTATAAGTCCAATAGCGAGTGAAAAATGCGGAGGAATATGAACTAAAATAATAACGACACTTAAAAGAAAAAGTATGGCTATTGAAATTTTTTGAATAAAATTAAGTGAATTCAAATTTTGAAAATGGCGAAGCAAAAGTATCAGTAACAGCCGAAATAAAAAATTTAAAGTTGGTGTGGTTTTTTTCTAACGAAGTTTTAGTGGCTTTAAGCTGCGCCACTATTCCGATAGGATAATCTAGGTCTCCATGTCTCTGAGCGAAATATATTTTAATTCCTATTGTAACATACCCCACAACTTATCCTTCAGTGGCAAAATATTATACCCGGTAGCCGATGAAATAAAAATACATTCTTCTCCTTGAGGTAAATCCGATTTTAATAGTTCCATCAGTTCATCATCTATAAGGTCAGTTTTGGTAATGGCTACCAAACGTTTTTTAAAGAGTAATTCTTTGTTATGCTTTTCCAGTTCGGTTAATAAAATTTTAAATTCTTTGGTAATGTTTCCTGCTTCGGCAGGAATCATAAATAAAAGAACAGAGTTGCGTTCAATATGCCTTAAAAAACGGGTTCCTAAGCCCTTGCCTTCCGATGCTCCTTCAATTATTCCGGGAATATCAGCTACTATAAATGATTTATAGTCGCGATATTTTACAATGCCTAAATTAGGAACTAGTGTTGTAAATGCATAATTGGCTATTTCAGGTTTAGCTGCAGAAATTACTGAAAGCAAGGTGCTTTTTCCTGCATTGGGGAAACCAACCAAACCCACATCGGCCAAAACTTTTAATTCCAAAATTCGCCAGCCTTCAATTCCATCTTCACCGGGTTGGGAATGATGAGGCGTTTGCTGGGTTGGCGATTTAAAATGCCAATTACCCAAGCCTCCCCGTCCACCAGGCATTAATACCTGCTCTTGACCATCCTCGGTTATCTCAAATATAAATTCGCCGGTTTCGGCATCGCGGGCCACTGTGCCTAATGGAACATCTATAATTTGTGGCTTGCCCTGTTTTCCGGTTTTGTTGCTTCCTTCGCCTTTATTTCCATCGTCGCAATGAATGTGCTTTTGATATTTCAAATGCAATAAAGTCCACATCTGGGCATTGCCGCGCAATATAGCCGAACCCCCGTTTCCCCCATCGCCACCATCCGGACCGCCCATAGCTGTTAATTTATCACGGTGAAAGTGCATAGCTCCGGCTCCGCCTTTTCCAGAACGGAAAAAGATCTTTACATAGTCAACAAAATTTGATTCGGCCAAATTATTTTAGATTTACGATTTTAGATTTTTAGATTGTCATGCTGAGGCATGAGGCATCTCTCATTTTATTAATTAGATTCCTCCTATCGTCGGAATGACAATAACGGAATTATCCTAGTATTCCACAAAGGTCGTTAAAAACCTTGTCAATACTATTCATTCCATCCACCCCAATATATTTCCCCTGTGATTCATAAAAATCCTTTAAGGGAAGAGTTTCATTATTATATACCTTAAAGCGATTGCGAATAGTGGCTTCATCTATATCATCAGCCCTGCCCGAGGTTTCACCTCGTAATAAAAGCCTTTTGGTAAGTTCGTCCTCATCCACTTCCAATGCAATCATTTTATTTATAGGATGACCTAATTTATTAAGCATTTCATCCAGGGCTTTTCCCTGAGCAGTAGTTCTTGGGAAACCATCAAAAATAAAACCGACAGCATCCAGGTTTTCATTAATCTTATTTCCAACCATTCCTATCACCACTTCATCTGGCACCAATTCTCCTTTTTCAATGTACTCATTAGCTTTTTGCCCTAAAGTAGTTCCCGCTTTTCGTTCAGCCCTAAGTATATCGCCCGTAGAAAGATGGATTAAATTATATTTTTCAATCAGTTTTTCCGACTGTGTTCCTTTTCCAGCCCCCGGAGGTCCAAATAGCACGATATTTTTCATGGCAAAAATGAATAGAGTTTTTGAAAATTATTTGGCAAATGCCACAGCCCTTCTTTCACGAATCACAGTCACTTTTATTTGACCGGGATATATCATCTCCTTCATTATTTTTTGTGAAATATCAAATGATAATAAATCCGATTGCTTATCGTCTAAGGTGTCACTATTTACAATCACTCTGAGTTCACGCCCGGCTTGAATGGCAAAGGCTTTATCAACCCCGTCAAATCCGATCGCTAATTTTTCAAGGTCAACCAATCGCTTAATGTAAGCTTCACTGTCTTCCCTTCTTGCACCTGGTCTTGAACCTGAAATAGCATCGCAAGCCTGTATTATTGGCGAAATAAGATTATTCATTTCTATCTCATCATGGTGAGCCCCAATTGCATTCACTACATCAGGATGTTCGCCATATTTTTCGGCCAATTTCATACCCAACAAAGCGTGTGGAGTTTCAGGATCGTCGTCCGGTACTTTTCCAATATCATGCAATAATCCGGCACGTTTGGCCATTTTAGCATTCAGGCCAAATTCGGTAGCCATTATTGCACACATGTTGGCCACTTCCCGGCTATGCTTTAATAAATTTTGTCCGTAAGATGAACGGTATCTCATTCTACCAACCATACGAATCAATTCAGGATGCAAGCCATTTATGCCTAAATCAACCACAGTTTTTTGGCCAATTTCAATAATTTCCTGCTCCACATCGTTTTTGGTTTTTTCCACCACTTCTTCAATTCTTGCAGGGTGTATACGTCCATCAGACACCAAACGGTGTAAGGATAAGCGAGCAACTTCACGGCGAATTGGGTCAAAACCTGAAAGGATAATAGCTTCCGGGGTATCGTCCACTATTATTTCTATTCCAGTGGCGGCTTCTAAGGCACGGATGTTTCGTCCTTCTCTTCCTATAATTCTACCTTTTACCTCATCGTTTTCTATATGGAAAACGGTTACCGTATTTTCAATTGCCTGCTCTGCGGCAGTCCGCTGAATGGTTTGAAGAACCATACGTTTTGCATCTTTGGTAGCGGTAAGTTTGGCCTCGTCCATAATGTATTTCATTTGGGCTAAGGCCTGATTTTGAGCCTCTGCTTTTAAGGCATCCACCAATTGGGTTTTAGCCT
This sequence comes from Bacteroidia bacterium, assembly GCA_046154525.1. Lineage (GTDB taxonomy): Bacteria > Bacteroidota > Bacteroidia > NS11-12g > UBA9320 > JABWCE01. The sequence goes on along the minus strand of JBJXDS010000238.1, from coordinate 10,182 downwards.
GTTCTGCCGAAAGGCCGGCAATTTTTTCTAATTGTTGTACCTGGCTGGCGTGCAATTTCTCCGCTTCCTGTTTTTTAACTTTGGCTACTTCCAAATGAGTGGTAAGCTCCTCTTTTAATAATTCTGCCTCTTTTGTTTTTTTCTCAAGGTTGGCAATTTTATCGTTTATGCTTTGCTCTTTTCCCCTAAACCTATTTTCAGCTTCGGCTAGTTCACGGTTTCTAGCATTAATTTTTTCATCGTGTTCATTTTTCAGTTCAAAAAACTTCTCCTTGGCCTCTAATTCTCTTGTTTTAACAATGCTCTCCGCTTTTTGTGTAGCATCTTTAATAATGTTGGAAGCCCTTTTTTCAGCTTCGTTTACGCTGCTATTGGCTTTGTCATCGTTTCTTTTGTTAACTAAATATATTGCTGCAAAAGTGCCACCGGCCCCTCCTGCCACAATACCTAATACTAATGATAGTGCATCCATCTTTGGGTTCTATTGGGTTATTACTGTAAAAAATGTGGGGGATACGTTTAAGAAATATCTTGCTCATCAAGGTATTGGTCCAGTTCAATGAGTAATTGCTCCATTTCCGCAGATATTGATTGGTCTTTTGAGATGGCATTCAGATTTTCTGAAGCAAACTCAAGTGCCGTCATCGCTATAGCGTCCTGTTTGTCTTGTACCGAATAATTTTCGGAATAAAACTTTGAACGGTCATTTACTAATTTAGCCGCTTTTCTTACATTTTCCTCCTCCTGGGACGAAATTTTGAGCGGGTATTGCCTGTCTCCTATTAATACTTTGATGGATATTTCGTTTTGTTCCACCTTTAATTATCGTTTTTTTTAGTCGTTAAGCAACGACATACTTTTATCAATTTCACGGATTACCGAATTAATTTTTTGCTTTAATGCTTTTTTTCCTTCGTCGTCTGTGGCAATTGAGTGTGCAATTTTAAGCATTTTATTCTTCTCTTCTAAATCCTTTATCGTTTCCCTTTGAATATCAACCGATCGCTGGAGCATATTAATTTTATCATTTAATGCCGAATTATCTTGCACCAGTCGATGGTTCTTTTCTACTACCTTTTCTGCTTTTTGCTGTATATTTTTTATTAAAATTTGGATATCAGCCATAAATTATTTGCGGATAACTGCCTTTAGTTGGTTTTCAAATGTAGCAATTAGTTTTTGCATTATAGCGTCTATTTGTTTGTCATTCATGGTTTTCTCATTATCGTACAAAACCACGTTAAATGTATAAGATTTTTGTCCTTCTTCTAATGGCTTGCCTTCAAACACATCAAAGACAGTTATTTTTCGTAAATATTTTCCTATGGTTTGGGTCACAATCGTTTCAATATCGCTATAAGAAACTGATTTATCCAACACCAAACTCAAATCACGGCTCACCTCGGGAAACAAAGGTATTTCCTGTAGTTTAAATTTATTTTTGGTGTGGGCAGATACAACTCCATCAAAGTTTAATTCGGCATACCAGACCGTTCCTTTAATATCTAATTTTTTTAAGAGTACCGCATCTACATCTTCAACAATTAAGCCTTTTATTTTTTTGGCTCCAACAGAACCTAAGGCATTATCAACCATTGATTTTATATAGTAATAATCGGCCTTAGTAGGTTTTTGTCGCCAGTTGGGGGCTTCCTTATTTCCGGTTACCACTATTGTAAGTTTCTCAAATTCTTTAAACCCGGTTTCTGAATGTTGATAGACTTTTCCAAACTCATAAAATTTTAAATCATGGGCTTTGCGGTTTTTATTATAGGCAATAGCCTCCAACATCGTAGGCAAAATACCCGGACGTAAAATCGAAAGTTCATTGCTCAAAGGGTTTAATAATTTTACAGCTTTTGATAGTTGAGTATCTTCAAAGTAGGATTCACGGGTCAATGAGTTGGTCATTATTTCATTAAATCCCTGGGCCGATAAATAATTACTAATAGTTTGTTTAATAAAATTTCTATCGGGTTTTGGCTGTACAACAGCGGCACTGTGCATTATTTCAGGAAATGGAATATTGTTATAACCATAAATCCTTAAAATATCTTCAAACACATCAATATCTCGCGTTACATCGGTTCGGTAGTTGGGGATAGACAATTCTAAACCTTCTTTAATTTCTGATAATATTTCTATATCCAGATTTTTTAAAATTATTTTTAATGTTTCGTTTTCAATTTCAACCCCGGCTAATTTTCTGAATTTTTTATAAGAAAAATTAACTTTGGGTGAAACGATAGGTTCAGGTTGAACATCTACAATTTCAGAAGAAATGGTTCCTCCGGCAATTTCCAAAATTAAATTGGCCGCTTTTTTTAAAGCATTTGCTGTATTGTGCGGGTCAATTCCTCGTTCAAAACGGAAAGAAGAATCGGTACTTATGGTATGTAGTTTTGCAGTTTTACGAACATTGGCTGCATTAAACCATGCACTTTCCAGAACAATATGTTTAGTAGTTTCAGAAATGGCTGTTGAAAATCCTCCCATAACCCCTGCCAAAGCAATTGGACTGGAATCATCCGCAATTACTAATTCTTCACCGTTTAGTTTCTGATCTGTTTTATCAAGAGTTACTAAGGTTTCTCCTGGTTTTGAAAATCTTACCGTGATGTTTCCTTTTAATTTATCAGCATCAAAAGCATGCATGGGTTGTCCAACATCGTGCATGATATAATTGGTTAAATCAACCACATTATTAATGGGGTTAATTCCAATTGCCTTTAGATTTTTTTGTAACCAATCGGGCGAAGGTTTTATAGAAACACCCTTTATTAATAAACCACTGTATCGTCCGCAAGCATTGCTATCACTAATGGATACATTTACCGAACTACTCTTTTCTTTAGATGAAAAATTAATTTCATTATTAAATAAGGGTCTGTTTAAAATAGCTTTTAAATCTCGGGCTATTCCCAGATGAGAAGCTGCATCGCCACGGTTTGGGGTCAATCCAATTTCAAAAATATAATCGGAATCGGTTTTTATATACTCCGAAACCGGCATTCCAATTTTACAATCGGCATCCAAAATCATAATGCCATGGTGATTGGTTCCCAACCCAATTTCATCTTCCGCACAAATCATCCCTTCCGATTCTTCGCCTCTGATTTTTGCTTTTTTCATGGTCATGGGCTCACCGCTCAATGGGTAAATAGTAGTACCAATTGGAGCCACAATTACCTTTTGTCCCACAGCCACATTGGGTGCTCCGCAAACAATGTTTAATGGAAAATCCTTTCCAATATCAACCTTGGTAAGCCTTAATCTGTCGGCATTTGGGTGTTGGCTTACTTCCAGCACATGTCCTACAACCAAGCCTTCAAATCCACCTTTCACTGCTCCGGTTTCATCCAAGTCTTCCACCTCCAGGCCGCAGTTGGTTAGCAACTCTGCAATTTGTTCGGGCGTTTCGGGTAATGAAATATGTTTGGTAAGCCAATTAAGCGAAATCTTCATAAAAAAGGCAAAGATAATAGGGTTATTGATTTGGGGGAGGGAATTTTTTTTTGATAACTTTCCGAAAGTTAAAACACTTCCGAAAGTTATGTAACAAAAAAACCGCCCCAATCTCTCAAGGCGGTTTTTAAAAATTTTAAAATTCTTCTATTTCTGAACTATCATTTTAGCAGCGCCTTTGTGTTTGGTCCCTGCTATTTGAACTATGTAGGTTCCGGTTGGTAACATATTAGTTTCGATTCGTAGTTTTTTCAAACCGGGGGTTTCAGAACCCACATTTTTTTGATAAACCACTTTACCGGTCATATCCATCACTGTTAATGTTAGATGGTCTTTTTCACCAATGCTATACTGAATAGTTGCAAAGTCAGTTGCTGGATTTGGATAGATATTCAATTTGGCTGAAATAGTTCCGTCAGGATTTTTGATACTGGCATACATGGTATGGGTTTCAAAAATACCACGGCCATGTGTTCCAGCCACAATAATTGAACCTGTGCTTGGTTCTTTGCTCACCTGTCTAAGCTCATAGGTAGCCACCCTTGGGAATGGCTTATTGGCAGCGGTTCCTGTATTTTGCGCTGTCCAGCTAACGGTGCCGGCTTTAACATTTGTAGTTCCAAATACCCCAAATTCAGTACCTATTACCACTGTATTTGAGTTGTCGTGTATAAACTCAGCATCGTACACTGGCATTGAAGGCAGGTTGCCCTGTATGTTTATCCATGTTGGTACTGCATCCAAAGCATTTTCGGTATAATATATATAATTGGTGTTGCCATAATTACCCAGAGTAACTATAAGCCTGTTGGTATCATTTTTATCAATGGCTATACCTGTGATGAACCTTCCACTTGGCAGATTTCCGGTAATATTATTGGTGGTACAGCCTGGGTATATATCTTTTGGGTCTAAATTTTTAAGGGTATCAAATTCTATCATAGGTACTTTAATTCTTACAATTTGACCATTTTTTCCTGCAAAAATATATTTACCGCTGGCCGATGTTTCAATAACAAAAGCATTGGTTATATTACTAACCTTAAACCAAGTTGGCGATTTGGAAAGGCTAAATACGTGTTCAACCATCCATAAACACTCCGTAGCACCAACAAATAATCTGGACAAGGTGGAATCTCTTTCGGCAAGTTTTATCCCTGTGTTAAAGGGAGCATTTATGTAACTTCCTTTTGGATCTAGTTCAATGGCACCAGTTGGCCCAAGTTTGTATCTCGGCACTCTTCTATCTAGTATGGATGAAACCCCTGAGCCTTTATTAAATGAACGGCCAATATTTCCATAATACGATTCTCCTAAAAAGTAGTTTGGATTTCGTTCAGAAATCTCACATCTAAAACCATCTCCACCATATATAGCCTGAGCTCTTTTTTTCTCTGTACCTACTTTATTAATATGAAGGGTTCCATTGTCCTGAGTTCCTCCAATTATATCTCCTTGTATACTGGAGGCTATTCCATAAAATTGGGTTACGTTAAATCCTATATTATAATTATCAAATATATTAAAAGCACCCGTTCTTGAACGGTAAACACCTCCATCATTACCAACATACATTCTCATAGGCGACGAGATAGTGTCATAGGTTATCCAATGTTGATCGGAATGGGTTCCGTTAAAAACTTCGTAGGGACCTTTGGCTTCAGTCCATTCTGCCATTATTACACCACCCATAAATACTTTTTTCTTATCTCGGGGATGCACAGCAATTGTTAAATCATAATCACCTTGCCCGCCAGCACCTTGGTTTAGAGGGTTAAAAATGGTGCTTCCACCGGGTACTATCAGTTTAAAACTTATTCCTCCATCGGTAGACTGAAACAATCCTCCAAAATTATTGCTTTGAGAAGCTAAAAGGTAAACGTAATTAGGATCTTGAGGTGAAATACCAATAACTATCCGGTTAAACCCACCTGTAACTCCCGTTGCAGCTGTATAACTTCCGGCAGTTGTTCCAGTGGTTGATCTCCAAATTTTACCCCCAATATAGGCCAATACTGTTCCATTGGTAGCAACTTTTACGTCTCTGCACGAGCCTGTTACAAGGTTAGTCCAGGTTGTTCCACCATTATCAGTAAATTTTAATCCTGAGTTGGTTCCAGCATAGGCTACATCTTTATCAGGGGCAGATGCCATGGAATTAACCTGCATAAATTGGGTATTATTAGTACTTTCTAATTGAGTAACCGTGATGCCATCGGTAGATTTATAGATTCCATCACCTGGAAATACCGAACCTTCATTGTCCCCGCTTCCACCAAAACTTCCTGCATTTTCGCCCGAACCAAAATACACGGTTCCGTCTATTGTTTGACATGAACTTTGGAAGGCTAATGTTGACAGAGCGTCGTTTATGGTCGACCAAGAACCACCAGCATTGGTTGATTTAAATATACCACCCGAAACACTGGCTGCATAAAGGGTATTTGGATTATTCCTGTCTACCAAAATGGTGCGGCACCTACCACCTATATTGTCGGGCCCTGATTCGGTCCAAACTAGAGGGAAACCCGCTTTGTACAATTTAGATGAGTTTAGTTGATTTTTGGCAGCAATTACATCAGCCATATTTATCAAGCCAGTGGTTTGATTAGCTTTCATTTTGTAAAGCATTTCCAACCCTTTCATTGTGTTTAACTGCTTCGAGTTATAGTAATTTTGTGCGGTATAATATCCTTTCTTTGAATTTACCGAGTAAAAAATTGAAGTTGCCACAATTGCAAATCCAATGGAAAAAAGTATAATTTTCTTCATGTTATTTTTTTATTTTTTATTTTAAATGTTTTATAATTGATTTTTAAATGTGTTTTTCGGCGTGATATGAAGACCTAACCATAGGCCCTGATTCCACAATTTTAAATCCTTTTTTCATTCCTATTTCCCTGTATTTGTCAAATTGTTCAGGGGTTACATATTCTTTTACTTGAAGGTGCATTTTGGTTGGTTGTAAGTATTGGCCTATAGTCATCACATCGCATCCATGTTCTACCAAATCATCCATTATTTCAATAACCTCATCTTGGGTTTCACCTAATCCTACCATTATTCCACTTTTGGTTCGGCGGCCATATTCTTTTGTCCTTTTTATTTGCTCAAGACTTCGTTCGTATTTGGCCTGTGGTCTTACCAGTCTATAAAGTCTTTTTACAGTCTCCATATTGTGCGATACCACCTCAGGTTTTTCATCTAAAACCCTGTTAAGTGCTACCCAATCGGCTTTAAAATCAGGAATCAAGGTTTCAAGCGTGGTGCCCGGATTTACTAATTTTATCATTCGTATGGTATCAGCCCACACCATACTTCCTTTGTCGCTTAATTCATCACGATTTACCGAGGTAATAACGCAATGTTTTAGTTTCATAAGCCTAACTGCCTCAGCCACCCGGTTCGGTTCATCCAAATCATACTCCGTAGGCCTACCTGTGGCAACAGCACAAAATGAACAGGAACGGGTACAAATATTACCCAAAATCATTAAAGTGGCGGTGCCTGCTCCCCAACATTCGCCCATATTTGGGCAATTGCCATCCTGACAAATCGTATGTAAATTATTTTCCCTTACAATTTTTTTAACACCCGCATAGTTGGCTCCGGTTGGTAGTTGTATCTTTAACCAATCCGGTTTAGTTCTTTGCCTAGGTTGTTCAAGGGTAAGTAACTCTATCATCCTCTAAGCCGCAAATATATTTTTATAACTTCGTTTCATCAATAGTGTTTTCCCTTTAATTTTTGGTTAGCCTTTTGCCAATAAAAAGTTTTAAATAAATTCCATTTTGAATACTTTTATTTTTTACAAATGCCATTACAGGTAATCCATTTTTAAAGTATTCGAGGTAAAACCCGGTTTCCAAACGTTTGGGAAAATTTGTAAAATACCCCCAAGTAAAACCTATACCTGCAGAGGCAGAAAATCCAATTTTAGAATCTATTTCATTCAGTCCCACTCTGCTATCTGAATATCCAGCAATTCTTGTTTTATCTGTATGCTTTGAGGGATTATATTTTTCGGAAACCACAGTTTCATACCCCGAAGGATCGGGATAAATAAGATTTATATAAACGGGTTTTAAAAATCCTACAGAAACACCTGCTCCACAAATTACATCAATTCCTATCCTTTGGGCATCCGAAAATTGTGATATTTTGGATGAAACCGAATATTGGGCTTTTAGAAGGGCTACTTTGTTCACTTTGCCAAAAACAAAAGGTGTAGGATTATTAACATCCGAGTTAAAGGTTTTGGTTTCACGAGAATGGCGATAGGTAGACAATTCTAAGTCAAATTGCTTTCCAAATTTTTTTTGCTGATCAAATTTATTTTGATAGAGAATTCCTAATCCTGAGGTTTTATAAACTAAACCGCCATAAAATGCACGTTCTATCGTTTGGCTTTTGGAGCTAAAGCCCATGCAAACTAGCAAAATAGATAATAACAGACGATGCATTATTGATTGTAAAAATAGTACTAATTTTGATAAACTTAATACAGAGATACAACAATGAGCAAAATTTCAGAAATTTCTTATCAAGGAAATTTACGAGCGGTGTCGCACCATTTACAATCGGGGGTAAAGATACTTACCGATGCCCCTACTGATAACCAAGGGAAGGGGGAGGCTTTTTCGCCAACTGACCTCGTGAGTACTGCTCTGGGCAATTGCATGATTACACTTATGGGAATTACTGCCAATGCTCATGGCATTGAGTTAGGAAAGGTGGATGCCTCCATTTATAAAATAATGGATAATAGCCCGCGGAGGATAAAAGAAATAATGGTAGACCTATTGATTGAAAACAGAAACTTTTCGGATAAACAAAAGCAACTTATTGAGTATGCAGCTTTAAATTGCCCTGTGGCGAAAAGCCTTTCGGAAGATTTAAAACAAACCGTAAGTTTTAAATATTATTGAGTAAAATTATAAATACAAAAAGAATATCAAAAGATTTAAAATGATTATAAAATTTATCAGGTTCCTAAACCTGATAAATTAAATCATTTGGATGATAAAAAATCGGTAAGTTCAATGAATCTCAAACCTAATTACATCCTCATTCCTGGGCACTTGTCTTTTTTTCTCAATCCACCACCTGATTTGCAGGAAGCAGCTCCGATACAAAGTGCCAAAATCGCTAATAAAATCACATTTTTAAACTTCATAATTTTAAATAATTAGTGAAAAGTAAATCAATTATTGACTTATTAAGTAACGAAACTATAACCAAATTTATTGGGTTGCACATTAAAGACGACGTTAAAAAGTTGGCTTTGAATGCCAATAAATATACTGGTCTTGATATCAAAGTCTTATCAACCCTGATTTCCTTATACCAAAAAGCTGAAATAAAATTACCTGAACATTACACGGCAATGGCAGCTTTAAACCCTAAAAGTTATGAGCAAAGCACTTCTGAAGCTGTAGCCAAATACAAAGCAGGTATAATGAATATTAAAAATAAACACATAATTAATGTTACCGGAGGCATAGGCATTGATGATTGGGCAATGGCCCAATTGGCCAAAAAAATTGATTCATGCGATATGGATGAAGATATTCATATTATGTCAATTTATAATATTTCGCTATTTAAAACTAAAAATATAGAAAGGCACTTGGTAGATGGTATAGAATTTATAAAACACAGCCAAAAAACGGATATAATATATGCTGACCCTGACCGGCGACCAAATGCAGCAAGAATTTTTAGATTGGAAGATAGTGAGCCCGATATATTAAAAAACATGGAAATACTGCTTGATAAGGCCGACGAGGTTTGGTTGAAAATATCGCCGATGGCAGATATAAGTTATCTTCAAAAAGTGATTCCTTCCATAAATAATCTTTATGTTATTGCCTGGTTAGGGGAGGTGAAAGAAATATTGCTATGCTGTAGTAAAAATAAAGCATCTAAGAAAAATGTATTTGCAGTAAATATTGGTTCAAAAGAAACCTCAGTTTACCAAAAAACAGAAAATACGAAGCCTGCGAGCTATTGTAGTGATGGCCTATACTTATACGAACCTAACAAGTCAATTATTAAAGCAGGGTTAAGTGCTGATTATGCAAATTACTGCGGTTTAAATATGCTTTCCATCAATAGTTATTTTTTTATTTCCGACCATTTAAAACAAGATTTTTTTGGCAGATCATTTAAGATTATTGAAAAACTGGCTTACAAACCAAAAGAGATAAAAAGATATTTAGAAGACACTAAAATATACAAAGCAAATATCACTACCCGAAATTTTAGGGAAACAGCAGAAACCCTAAAAAAAAGATTTAAACTGAACGATGGCGGAATAGATTATTTGTGTTTTACAATTGATACTGAAAACCAAAGCTGGCTGTATCATTGTATAAAGAATAATGAAAAGTACTAACCTTTATTCGCTTTAATAATATATTTTTCCAAAGCGGCCATCATACTTGCTGATTCAAGCGTGGGGGCTGGAATATTATTTTCGAGGCCAGCTTCACGAATGGCCTCATCGGTGGTGGCTCCAAATCCGGCAATACGAGTATCATTTTGCTGAAAATCAGGAAAATTATCGAAAAGCGATTTTATATCCGCCGGACTAAAGAAAACTATAACATCATAATATACATTAGCCAAATCACTAAGATCGGATGTGATGGTTTTATAAAAAATAGCTTCTTTATACTGAATATTATGATCTGTTAAAAAATCGGGAATGGTATT
>JBJXDS010000237.1:0-4337 GCA_046154525.1 Bacteroidia bacterium | reverse complement strand
AATAATTTAATATCGTTAGGATTTGAATCTGATAATCTTTTAATAATCCGAATCGCTTCATTGGGCTGGCCTAAATCAAAATAGAGTTCCTCCAGCTTTCGGCAAAGGCTTTCCTCTGACCCAAATTTTGAAAGTGATTTCTCAAAAAACTTAATCGCTTCTTTTGGTTTTTTGGCATTCAGATATTGGTTCCCAGCCTCTTCATAAGTGCTTTTTCTCTCAGGTTCTTTATCCACCATAGTAGCAAATGTTTCTGCCGCTTTATCATATTGTTTGGCCGAACTGTACATTTGGGCCAACTGCCCAAAATACCAAAAATTATAGTCTTTATTTTTTTTTACCGACAGTTCGGCCCAATGAATAGCTTCTTCTAATTTTTTATTTTTAAAATAGATATTAGCTAATTGATACATCACTTCATGACTATTGGGAATTTCGGCCAAAGCCAAATTATATTCCTTAGTTGCTGCTTCATAATCGCCCAATGCTTTAAGTTTTGCTCCTTCATAATAATGTTGATTAAAGGTTCGGCGAGTGTTGTAAGTTACCACGTCTCCGTTATCAACCACTGTTTTTTTATGCGATTTGCACCCCATAAAGCTAAGTGAAACACCCAGAATAAATAGTGGTAAATACTTCAATATCCTCATCTTTTTTTTAAAACAGCTAAATTAAGTCGGTTATTGTGTTTTATCAAATCTATTATGACGAGAGATTGTAAAAATTGGATGATAACAACATCCCTATTCCGCTTTGGGGTTTAGGAGGCTTTGCCTTACCTTTGCACCTACTAATGATTGGTCATTCTTATCTTTCCAATGCTGATGTAAATTCCATTGAGGATTTATACAAACAATACCAAAATCAAAAAGACTCTGTAGATTTTGGCTGGCAAAAGTTTTTTGAAGGTTTCGACCTTGCTTTGGGTACCAGCGGAATAGCACCCGAGGCTGTGTCGGAAGATATGCTCAAAGAAATCAATGTGCTCAACTTAATTAATAATGGTTACCGAACCCGCGGGCATTTGTTTACCGAAACCAATCCTGTAAGAGACCGACGAAACTATGAACCCAATTTAGATATTAAAAATTTTGGGCTAACCGAAACTGATCTTGAAAAAACGTTTAATGCAGGCATAGAAATTGGTCTTGGCCCGGTTAAATTGAAAGATATTATTGCCTTCCTTCATCAAACCTATTGCCGCCACATTGGGGCGGAGTTTATGTATATCCTAGACCCTGAAAAGAAAAAATGGTTGATTGATAAAATGGAAAGCACCCGCAATACCCCTGATTTTAGTATTGCTGATAAACGACGGATTTTAGAAAAACTGAACCAGGCCACAGTATTTGAGAATTTTTTACATACCAAATATATTGGGCAAAAACGTTTTTCATTAGAAGGTTTGGAAGGATTGATACCTGCCTTGGATACCATAATAAATGTGGGGGCAGAAATGGGAACCAAACAATTTGTTTTGGGAATGGCCCATCGCGGAAGGCTGAATGTATTGGCTAATATTTTAGGAAAAACCTACGAAGAGATATTTACGGAATTTGAAGGAAAAGCGTACTCTGATGCGGTGTTTGAAGGAGATGTGAAATACCATATGGGCTATAGCAGTCAGTTAAAAACAGACAACGAAAAAACAGTAAATTTAAAATTAAGCCCTAATCCATCGCATTTGGAAGCGGTGAATACAGTGGTAAAGGGAATGGCCAGAGCCAAACTGGATACCATTTTTAAAAATGATTTTAATGCTGTAATCCCAATCTTAATACATGGCGATGCGTCTATTTCGGGGCAGGGCATCATGTATGAAACTGTTCAAATGAGCGGCTTGGAAGGGTATAATGTGGGGGGAACTATTCATATAGTGGCCAATAACCAAATTGGTTTTACCACCAATTATCAGGATGGGCGTTCGTCTATTTACTGTACCGATGTGGCCAAAGTTACCAAATGCCCCGTGTTTCATGTGAATGCCGATGATGCCGAAGCTATTGTGTTTGTGATGAAACTGGCTGTGCAATACCGCCAAAAATATCATGAAGATGTTTTCATTGATTTATTAGGCTATAGAAAATACGGGCATAATGAAGGGGATGAACCACGGTTTACTCAACCTTTGTTGTACAAAGCCATTTCGGCCCATGCCAATCCACGTGAAATTTACACCAAACAATTGACCGAAGCCGGAAGTATAGAAGCGGAACTGGCTAAGGAAATGGAAACCAATTTCAAAAAATCGTTGCAGGAAAAATTGGATTTTGTAAGAGCGGATAAAAAAGTAAAATCAAATTTATTAGCTAAAAATGTTTGGGCAAAATACCGGAAATCAGAAATGAAAGATTTTGAAAAATCGCCAGATACAGCGGTTTCCAAAAAAATCTTTCTCGAAATTGCTCAAAAAATCACATCAATCTCTGAAGAAAATAAACCCATTCAAAAAGTTACCAAACTGTTTGAAGACCGGGCGGCCATGATAAAAAATGATAAATACGATTGGGCCATGGGTGAATTAATGGCTTACGGCACATTGCTTACCGAAGGTTTTGCGGTGAGAATGAGTGGGCAGGATGTGGAACGGGGAACCTTTAGCCACCGCCATGCGGTTATTAAAAAAGAAGATACCGAACTGGAATATGTTCCTTTAAACCATATCAATCCCGATCAAAAGAAATTTGAAATTTATAACTCCTACTTATCCGAATACGGGGTATTGGGTTTTGAATACGGGTATAGTGTTACAGCTCCCGAAACTTTAACTATTTGGGAAGCCCAGTTTGGTGATTTTGCCAATGGAGCCCAAATAGTTATTGACCAGTTTATAAGCAGTGGCGAAACCAAATGGAAATTCTCCAGCGGTCTGGTTTTGCTTTTACCTCACGGCTACGAAGGCCAGGGACCCGAACATTCTTCGGCCAAATTGGAACGATTTTTACAATTGAGTGCCAATGGCAGCATGCAGGTTATTAACCCAACTTCACCGGCTAATTTATTTCATGCACTTCGCCGCCAGATGCACCGTGATTTCAGAACTCCTTTAATTGTAATGACCCCTAAATCATTACTTCGCCATCCCATGTGTACAAGCTCTATTGCTGATTTTACAAACGAAGGTTTTAAGGAAGTGATAGATGACGAAACCGTAAATGCCAAGGATGTGAAAAAAGTGGTACTGTGTACCGGAAAAATCTATTATGAATTATTAGCCAAACAACAAGACGGAAATGTAAAGGATATTGCTATTGTTAGGCTTGAACAACTTTACCCCATGCCGCAAAAACAATTGGCCGAAATATTTAATAAATATAAAAAAGCAGACTTTTACTGGGTACAGGAAGAACCAAAAAACATGGGGGCCTGGCTGCATTTGGGCCGATACGATTGGCCTGTGGAACTAAAGCGCATTAGCCGCGAAAGCAGCAGTACACCAGCAACGGGGTTTGCATCGGTTCATGCAAGGGAGCAGGCTGAAATATTGGAGAAGGTTTTTGGGTAGATGGGATTTTGAATATAGCCCACGGTTTAAACCATGGGCTATGGAATTGATTTTTGTACGGAACGGCTTCAGCCGTTTATAAATTCAAATTTTGCCAATTGAAAGATTGGAATATCTTTGTTTGATTCAATAAAAAAAAATGAAACGATTTACAAACCTTATTCTAATTTTCGTTTTTACATTAACGGTGGCCAAAGCCCAGCCGGGGTCTATTGATTTGACTTTTCAAACTGATTTTGATTTTAGAAGGGATGAAATAATAGACGCAGTAGATATTCAATCCGATGGTAAGATACTAATTGGTGGAATGTTTAGATTCTCGTTATTAAATGAACAGCTTATTGAAAATATTTTAAGACTTAACCAAAAAGGGGATTTGGATACAAACTTTAAGATTATAAATCATTATGATTATAGGGTATCAGATATTATAATTCAACCAAATGGTAAGGTTCTGGTTTCAGGTAAAAACATTAACTATTCATTTAATAAATTTAATAAAATATCCCGTCTTAATACCAATATTTCATGGGATACTGACTTTTATCCCAAGATTGCCCCCGAAATAATTAATACTATTAAATATCAGAAAGACAATAAAATAATAATAAGTTTTATTGAATCGAATGGTACTTATAAACTGCTAAGAATAAATAACGATGGTACCATTGATAAATCATTTGGGGAAGGTGTTTTCGATAATTGGATTTATACTATTTCTGTTCAAACAAATGGTAAAATATTAATTTCGGGTTCTTTCACAACTTTTGATGGTGAAAAATGCCCTTCATTTATACGTCTTAATAGTGATGGAAGTTTAGATAAAACTTTC
>JBJXDS010000236.1:0-15228 GCA_046154525.1 Bacteroidia bacterium | reverse complement strand
GTGTCCCGAAAAAAGAAATTGAAACAGCTTTAAAAGAAGGGCGAGCAACAGATAATAGATGGCACATTGCTAAAGACAAGAGCCTGTTTTATGCATATGGGTTGGTTTTCCCGCTCACTGGTTTAGATGGAGAGATGTTGGGCTACGTTAAAATTTTACGTGATTTAACAGACAGAAAGCAGTCTGAGGATGCTATTAGAAAATATGTAAGAGAGTTGGAAGAACTTAATACTCATAAAGAGAGTGTTCTTGCCATACTTTCACACGATTTACGTAGTCCACTATCATCTATAATAGGAACTGCAAAATATTTGAAAGAAAATTTTCAAAAAATGAAACCTGATGTTGTTCAGGAAATGCTTGACTTACTCTATAAATCATCAACTGATGAATTAGATATGTTAGATTATTTAGTTGAATGGGCAAGAATAAAATACGCATCAGACGCCTTTTCTCCGACAAAAATAAAGTTAACCGAATACATTGATAAAGTATTCGAAACATTAAACGAAAGTGCTTCAATAAATACAATAAATCTTCACCACGAAATCGAAGAGAATACGTCCGTATTTGCAGATGGCAAAATGCTAATTTCCATCATACAAAATATAGTTTCAAATGCAATAAAACATACCGAAAAAGGAGGGGCAATAACGATTTTAGCAAAAAGTAAAGACGACAAAATTATAATTCAGGTTAAGGACACTGGAATTGGAATGTCGAAAGAAATAATGGCTAAACTTTTTACACCACAAGTGAAAACCCTTTCGGAAACAAGAAAAAAGGATAAAGGTGCTGGAATTGGATTGTTATTGGTAAAAGGATTTTTAGAAAAAAATGGTGGTGAAATATGGGTAGAAAGTATTGAAGGCGAGGGTTCATCTTTTTATTTTACATTACCCATTGAGAAACCATTATATAAAATTGGTAGTTCAGACGAAATTATGTTTGATGAAAGTGCATAACCGAACAAATTATTTTTGCCGCTCAATACCTCACATCCCACAAATACAACCCACAAGCAGCCACCGAAGTTCCGGTAAACTGATTATTTTTATCTTTAATTATTTTTTTAAAATCTGTTAATGATAATTTGTGTAACCCCACATCCACCATAGCCCCTACAATAGCTCTCACCATGTTGCGCAGGAAACGATCTGCTTTTATTTTAAAAATTACTTGATTTTCTGTTTGTTCCCAACGGGCCTCCATCAGCTGGCAAATAGTGGTTTTATTATCCGCCCCTTTTTTACAAAAACTGGCAAAATCTTCATATTGCATCAGTATCTCGCAAGCCTGGTTCATGGCTTCCAAATCCAATTTTTTACTTAAAAAAAAACTTTGGTTTATTAAAAAAGGATTTTTTTGCCAATGAATAAAGTAGCGATACTCGCGACTTGTAGCTGAAAACCGGGCATGAAAATCATCGTCAGATTTTTTACAATATTCAATTGCAATATCATGGGGCAATACTGAATTTAATTTATAAACGATTTCTGAATCCAATTGCCCTTCCGATTCAAAATGAGCAAAATAGCATCTGGCATGAACGCCAGTATCAGTTCTTCCACAACCCACAATTTCAGTTTCGATTCCTGTTATTTTTTCTAAAGCACTTTCAATAATTTGCTGAATGGATATAGCATTATCCTGCCTTTGCCATCCGTGGTACGCTGTGCCATTGTAGGATAATTTTAAAATAAACTTCATATGTATAATTACATTTTGAACCACATAGAAAGATAGAAACATAGAATGACACATAGAAAAACCTATGTGAATCCTTAATTAACTATGTGTCTATGTGGTTCAAAGTAAAAGTCAAATTAAGTCCCCAAAAATAATACCGAAACACCTTGCAAAGAGTATTGCCCAATTGAAAAATTTTAGGTTGGTTTGCATCTATGATACAACGCAAACAAACCCTTTGGCTGGCATTCATTTCATTTATATGTTTTTCATCGGTTTACATCAATATCCCATTTTATGAGGTGGATGGCAAATTGGATAAAAAAGTAATTGAAAATGCCATTGCCAGTGTGGGCTTTTCTGAAACTGTAATTACCATAGAAAAGGAAAGGACTAAATTAGTGGCTAATACATTTTTAAAATATGACACGCTTTTATTAGGGCTGTGTTCACTTGCTTCCATATTTCTATTTAAAAACCGCAAACGCCAATTTTTGCTAAGTAAAGTTATTTATGGTTTGATTTCCGCCATGGCCATTTTAATGTATTACTATGGTTGGAGTGTTAGGTATGTAGACCTTGAGCCGGATGGACAAATAATTATTTCCATCCTGTTCCCATTACTTTTATGGTTGGCTAATTTTAAAGCCACTGCTGGATTAAAGCATGATGACAAACTCGTAAAATCATACGATCGCATCCGTTAGCGGAAAACCATGCCGCTTCTTTCTGTTTCCAATTTTAAAGCCAGAGCCAATCAAAACGAATTGGTAAAAGGGATTTCGTTTAGCACCGAAGAAGGTATTATAACAGGGATAGTTGGCGAATCAGGGTCAGGTAAAAGTGTTACCTGCATGGGGCTAACAAGGCTTTTGCCCGATAGTATTTCTATTTCAGGAAATGTAATTTTTAAAAATAATTCAGGAACTGAAATTGATCTATTAAAATGTGGCGATGAGGAATTAAGAAAGCTAAGAGGAAAAGAAATTTCCTATATTTTTCAGGAACCCATGACCGCATTAAACCCTGTTCATACTTGCGGGTATCAAGTAGAGGAAGCCATTTCGGTTCATCAAAAATTAGATAAAAAACAACGGACACAGCAGGTTTTAGAATTATTTAAGGAGGTAAAACTACCCGATGTAGAACGAATTTATAATTCCTACCCTCATCAAATATCAGGAGGCCAAAGGCAAAGGGTGATGATTAGTATGGCCCTGGCCAACAACCCCCGATTATTGATAGCCGATGAACCCACTACCGCTTTGGATGCATCGGTTCAAAAAAGTATAATTGATTTATTGGTGAGCATGGTAAAAAAACGAGGTATGGCCTTGTTATTTATTTCCCACGATTTAAGTTGCCTCAAAACCGTGGCCGATAGTATTTTGGTTATGTACAAAGGCCACTTGGTGGAAACAGGAACAGCTGATGAAATTTTTAATAATCCCCAGCACCCCTACACCAAAGCCCTGATGAAAACCCGGCCAAGTTACAAGCAAGCCGGAAATATATTGCCCACCATCCCCGATTTATTAAAGGAAAATGAGGATGGTTCATTTTCTGAAACTATTTTTAAAAATGAAATAAGAAACAATTTGCCACAAGGCGAAGTAATTTTGGAAGTAAATGGTTTAGAAAAAACCTACATTAAAAAGAAATTTTTTAGCAAAACCAAACCACAGGAACCTGTTTTAAAAACCATTAGCTTTACGGTAAACCAGGGGCAAACCATTGGTATTGTTGGTGAATCGGGTTGCGGTAAAAGTACCTTGGCCAAAATTTTAACTGGTTTAGAATCAAAAAGTGAGGGGGAAATTAGTTTTAAAAAAAGCAATTCCAATGTTTTGGGCCGCCAGATACAAATGGTTTTTCAAGACCCGTTTTCTTCTTTAAACCCTTCCATCACAGGCGGACAATGTATTATGGAACCTTTGCACGTTCATAAAATAGGTAAGAAAAACGAAGCCAAACAAAGGGCTTTGGAATTATTAAAACTTACAGGATTATCCGAAGATTTTTTTTATAAATATCCCCACCAAATGAGCGGTGGCCAGAGGCAGCGGGTTTGTATTGCCAGGGCTTTATCGTTGGAACCTTCCATTTTAATTTTGGATGAATCGGTTGCTGCTTTGGATGTTTCAGTTCAGTCCCAAATTTTAAATTTATTAAAAGACATTCAGGCAAAACTTGGCCTAACCTATTTATTTATTTCCCACGATTTGAATGTAGTGGGTTATATGGCCGATACTATTTTAGTACTAAAAAATGGAATAATTGAAGAACAGGGTAATGCTTTGGAGATGATTAAAAACCCACAATCGAATTACACTAAGTTTCTGATAAATTGTATGTATGAATAACTTTAACTTTGTTAAAAAATGAAAAACCACTCTACCGATATTACCGTTCGCGGCTTTCACATTGATGTATTTGGCCATACCAATAATGCCCGCTACCTGGAATTTATGGAAATTGCCCGCTGGGATGCTCTGCAACCCATTATAGCCACGGGCTTTTTTGCCAAGCGGAACCTTGGTTTTGTGATTGTAAATATTAATATCAATTACAAGGCAGCCTCATTTGTAAATGACATATTGGAAGTAAAAACCGTAATGAAAAATATCGGAAACAAAAGCATAGTGGTTCATCATGATATTTACGATAAAACGAAAGGCCATGCCGTGTGTGATGCAGATGTAACCTTTGTAATTATGGATTTAAAAATCAGGAAAGCTGTGGTGTTGGAAGGAGAGTTAAGGGAGATATTTGAGAGGATGTGAGATTGTGAGTATAGAGTACAGAGATCAAGAGTACAGATATATAAGATTTAGCTACCAACCATAGAACTTAAAACTCCAATAAATGCACACTAAATTCCTTCGCCCTTTATTTATCTTAATTTTTGAAAAAATATTAGGTTGGAGAATAGTTGGCAAAAAACCCGATTTTAAAAAATTTGTGATGGTGGTGGCTCCGCATACCAGTAATTGGGATTTTATGGTGGGGAGTTGGGCCAGGAGTTCATTAAGATTAAACGCCTGGTATGTGGCAAAAAAGGAATTGTTTGTTTGGCCATTGGGGTATTTGTTTAGGGCATTGGGAGGGTTTCCGGTTGACCGAAAAAAGCACACTAATTTAGTAGATCAAATTGTTGAAATTTTCAATTCACAAACTGAATTTAATATCACCATTACCCCTGAAGGAACCCGTAGTTATAGCCCCGAATGGAAAACCGGGTTTTATCAAATTGCCTTGAAAGCCAATATCCCCATCCAAATGGTGGGATTTGATTACAAAAAAAAATTGGTTGCGTTGGCCGAACCATTTTTTCCGAGTGGAGATTTAAATAAAGATATGGAAATGATGAAATCGTATTTCAGGCAATTTAAAGGCAAGTATCCTGAGAAGGGTATTTTATAGCTTCTTGTCATGTCGAGGCACGAGACATCTTAGATTCCTCCTACCGTCGGAATGACAAAACAGAATTATTACCTCGCATATTTCCTTCGCCGCCACCAGGCATTTACAAACCCAAAGATTAATACCGCACCAATTGGGCCAACCATATTTATAAGTTGCCAATTCATTTTTTCGGTGGCAATTCGTTTCGTATCCATAAGCCTGAGTTCTACATCTTTTGTTCTTACTTCTATCAGGTTGGTTTCATCACACAGGTAATCTACACAGTTTAGGATAAATGTTTTGTTGGCAAAAATAACCGGTTCTCCAAAAGCCTGGCTTGCAAAGCGGTCAAAACCCAAGGGATAAATTTCACCTGTTCCTTGCTTCACCTGGTTTCTTATTACATCGCCATCAGAGATAACAATCATGCTATTTTTATCAATTTTATTTTTAAACGGGATGTTTTGTTTTATACCACTAACATGCTCATACTGCGATTTAAAAACTCCTTCCAAAAGCATAGCAACCGGGCGATAAGGTTTATTAAAAACTGCCGGATTGGGTTGAATACCTAAAATATCGAGTGAAATATTAACCGGGTTACCGGCGGTTCGTGAATAAGGTGAAGAATGAAGAAGAACCGTTTTTTTAATATTGGGGTTGGTAGTGGTGTCAATACTGCTTGTAAATTGAGTCCAAACACTGCTCATATTTTTTACTATGGGATGAGTGCTATCCGCAGGATTTACCAACGGATAAAAAATCCAGGGTTTAAAATCGGGTTTACCCCCTCCCCCCTTAAGCATAACTGGTATGCCATGGCATTGAATATCCTGAACCAAATCAAAGTTTACTCTAACTCCATATCTAAACAAAAGGTCATTTATATTAAGGTCGTAATCGTAGGTATAAATATTACCAAATTTTCCCACACTGTCCATTTCAGCATTTAGGCTTTCCACCAACCAAATCACCTTTCCACCATTCATCACATATTGATCAATAATGAATTTTTCAATATCCTTGAACCGATAAATTGGCTTGGCTATAATTATCCCTTTATAAGTATTTAATTTTTCTATCAGTTTTTTTATAAGTACCGGGCCTCCTCTTTCGCCCGAATCTAAAACAGCCTTACCCACTTGTTTGAGACAGGCCGTATCATTAATATTAAGGTTAAAACGGCTCACTTTATAATAATCGCCAAGCTCGGTAGCAATATCCGCCACATCCATATCGCCCAACTCACCATGCCCGTTTATCAAAGCTATTTTTACTTCCTTACCTGCAACACACTTTCGTATTATATTTCCAATTTCATATTCCAATAATTCAATGGATTCGTTAACGTCCATTTCGGTACTGTTACCAAATTTTTTCTTTAATAAATTGAGTGGATATTCCTGGCCTTTATAAAAAACCATCCCACCTGGAATAATGTATTTATCAGTAGGTGCCTCATCGGCTTTTGTATCGGGCCTCGATATTTCTATGCCTTTAGATGCAAATTGCTTTAAAATTTCATCCTTCTCTTTTATCTCCTTGTCTTTTAAAACATCTTCAAATTCAAACTCAATATTGGGGCCGGCCAATAATCTGAATTCATTCAACATATCACGGGTGGCCTCTTTCAACCGCTTGTAGTTAGCAGGAATATCGCCATCCAAATAAATGGTGAAGAATGCCACGTCATCCACCTTTTCCAATAATTTTTTGGTGGAAGGGGCCAAGGTGTAGCGCTTTTCCTTGGTTAAATCGAAACGATAGTAGGCTACATCGGCCAAAAGATTAACAACAACCAAACCGGCCACGAACAAAAGAAAAGTAGCTGAAATTTTCCCTTTGGTAACTTTGTTTATCATAGTAATTAATCTCCTCATTTCCCTTTACGTGACATTTTAAAAGTGAAACCTAAAAACAAAGCTGTAAAACTTAAAAAGTAAATAACATCGCGGGTATCAAGCACACCTCGGCTAATACTTTGATAGTGATAATTAATCCCTATCCACTCTAATAAATAATCGAGAGAACTAAAAATACTAAGCTTACTGAGTTGTTCAAAAGCTGAAAAACAAAAAAAGCATAAAAACATACTTGTAATGAACGCTATAATCTGATTTTCGGTAATGGAAGAGGCGAACAACCCAATAGAAACATAACAGCTGCCCAGCATAAGTAATCCAATATAAGAACCCCAGGTAGCCCCGGTATCAATATTTCCTACTGGCATTCCAAGTTGGTAAATGGAGTAATAATAAATTAAGGTAGGTATTAAAGAAAACAGAACCAATATTAAACCTGCAAAATACTTGGCTAATACAATTTGCAAATCACTTATAGGTTTGGTAACCAAAGATTCAAAAGTCCCCATTCTTTTTTCTTCTGAAAAAGACCGCATAGTGATAGCCGAAATAAGAAAAATAAAAATCCAGGGGGCCATATTAAAAAGAATGTCTAAATTGGAATAACCATAATCCAGAGCATTGCTATTAGGAAAAACCCACATAAACAACCCAATAGCCAAAAGAAAAACTACGATAACAATAATGGCTATGAGTGAACTTAAAAAACTCCGTATCTCTTTTATTAATAAAGTAATCATTTGGTTTTAGTAAGATGTTGAAATATTTCCTCCAGCCTCTGCTCCTCTTCGTTCTGTTCCAAAATTACGTTTCCTGTTTCCACGGCAAATTTAAAAACCAACTCCCTCAAATCGGTGCCTTTAATGGCCAAAAGTTTCCAACGGTTTTTGCCATTTTCAGTTACCATTTCCACTCCTGCAATAGTTGAGAGTTGTTCTTTAGTAGCCGTATTTTTAAATTCTACATTTAAAACCAAAGACGATTTAAACCGTTTTTGTAAACTATCAGTAGCATCATCAACCACAATCTGGCCATTATTAATAATAATTACCCTGTCGCACATAGCTTCCACTTCCTGCATAATATGGGTAGAAAGCATCACCGTTCTATCCTTACCAAATTCGGTAATAAGTTTTCGAATATCAGTTATTTGATTGGGGTCCAACCCCGAAGTGGGTTCATCCAAAATTAAAACTTTTGGATTGTGCAGCATGGCCTGAGCTAAGCCTACCCGCTGGCGGTAACCTTTGGATAAGGCTCCAATTTTTTTATTTTGCTCAGGCGAAAGCCCGGTATTTCCAATAATATTTTTTACTTGAATCCCGGCTTCTTTTTTTAGTCCGTAAATACCTGCCACAAAATGCAAATATTCTTTTACGTACATATCTAAGTAAAGTGGATTGTGCTCGGGCAGGTAACCAATTTTTCGCTTTACTTCCATTGGGGAAATAAATGTATCAAAACCACAAACCCTAGCTATACCTGAACTGGGTAGCAAAAAACAAGTCAACATTTTCATAGTTGTAGATTTTCCGGCACCATTGGGCCCTAAAAAACCAACTATTTCACCCGATTTTATTGAAAATGTAACATCATTAACTGCCTTTTGTTCACCGTATACTTTGGTGAGCCCCACTACTTCAATAGACATTATGATATATGATTTGTGATTGAATTACCATTAAAAAAAACTTTTCCAAAGTTAAAGAACTTTGGAAAAGTTTTAAAAATTAAAAATCTTGAATTGATAAACGGTTTATTCTAAAATAACCTTGATAGATTGTGAAGCAGTTTCAGTGGTTACTTTTAAATAATAAATGCCACGTGACCATTGGCTAACATCAATAGAATATTGTCCTAAGCCTGGCATTGCTTCTTGTTCAAACACTTTTTTCCCGTGAATATCAAATAAAATTAAAGAAGCGCCATTACTATTAGCTAGCCATTCAATATTCAATTTGGTACGTGCCGGATTCGGTTGAACCTTTAAACCAGGAATTTTAATTAAATTTATCGAATTAGGACATTTTGTAGTTTTAACCGATTTAAAATCTTCTCCACTGCAAGTATTAATATCAGTAACAGTTACTGAATAAAGATTAGCTTTTTTAACTTTTATAATTCTTGTGGTTTCGTTATTTGGTAACCATTTAAACGAAACATAATTACCAGCATCCAAATAGATTGAATCGCAATCGTAGATGGTAGTATCATTTCCTAATTCAGGTTTTGGATTTTGTACCACCACCAAGTTTATATCATCTGTAAAAACACATCCATTAGTTCCAGTTACCTTTAACCAATAATTTCCGGCAAAAAACACATCAAGATTTTGACCGGTGCTATTATCACTCCATAAATAAGAGGTCATCCCGGCAGGCCCTTTTAATTTCCTTCCGCTAACACAAACACCACCATCCGACCCTAAACTAAAGGTTGGATCAGGTTTTAATTTTATTACAATTGTATCGCGATGAATACATCCAAAACCATTTTGAGCCTGATAGGTAAAGGTTCCCGCGTCATTCACTACTTTGTTTGGATTAAAAGAAGACACACCATTCCATAAATAATTGGTTAGGGCACTCCAACCAAAAATCGTATAATTAATCCCCTTGCAAATTACGGTATCAGGCCCTAGTGAAAATGGACCACCTGCAGGATTATTAAAAATAACCTTACTATCAGAATATTTACATCCAAAATTATCAGATACAAGCAGTGTATGTGTTTTTTCTTCAGAAGTTGTAAATGTTCTGGTGGTAGCCTGTCCTCCATTCCATGAATAGGATTTCATATTGGCTGGCCCTGATAATATTATCCTGGTATTATCGCAAATGGTAGTATCGTTTCCTAAACTAAATGTTGGAAGGTTTTTCATAGTCACTGTCAACGTATCTTTATACATGCATGTTGTAGTGTCAGTAATTGTTAAAATTATTACATCTGCCTGAAAAATTGAAACTGTTTGACCGTTCAAAGTTGTTTTTTTTCCAGCCCATGAATAATTAATGGCACCACCTTTAGCTTTTACTTGCACTGTATCTCCCTGGCAAAAGAAAGTATCTCTCACAAAATTTTTGTTAGCTAAATCGGCCCGTATACTCAATAAAACCGACGCAGTATCTTTTGTGCATTTCCCATCCGATGAGGTCACTTCCAGTTTGTATCTTGTACTGGCAGTTGGGCTTACCAATGGACTTGCTTCCGATGATGTATATGAACTTCCAACCGCCGTCCATTTGTAAACATAACCTGGTATACTAGGTTTGCCTAACCTTATATTTTCACCCTTGCAAATACGTAGGGTTGAATTAGCCACCTGAGCCTGGAGCTTGCAACATAAAACAGAATCCTTATTTCCGGTAACCGTGTTGGTGGTAAGTGAAATATTATCATAAGCTGAAGCATATCGAATAGTTCCAAATCTACCGGATTGCATGGTTACGGTTTTACTTGTAACAATTCCAAAAGTTTGATTGCAATCCACCACTCCTTTATTGTCCATTCGAATCATATACAAATCGTAGGAACTGCTTGATTTAAAAGAATTGCTTGATGTAAAAATTGTGTAACCACCGTCAATTGTCCGGGCTATTTCGCTAGGCCAATGACCATCGGTAGAAGAACCGCCAATGGTTCTAAACGTATTTACATTCCCATTTTTATTGGTATTTAAATAAAAAGACTCTCTTCCATTAGTCACTGTATTAATATAACCGGTTACGGAATAGGTTTCATCAGGGTCAATTACCAAAGAAAAAGCCCTTGAACTACCTGAGCCATTAACCGTATATGCCGTGCTAAAATTTCCCGACGTATCAACTACCGCTATTAATAAATCACCCCCAACTGAACCTGAGTAAGACCATCCTGTGATGATGTATTCTCCTTTCAAATATTTAATATCCCATCCCTGATCATCGGCAGTTGTTCCAAAATTTCTAAGCCATAAATTATTGCCACTGGGGTCGAACCTGGCTACAAAAATATCTTCATCGCCTGATGACCCATTTTTTCCGCCAACAGTAACCGTATCATCTACTACTACTCCAACTACTGCAATATTTCCATTTAAATCTTCAACCAACGAGTAACCTTCTTCGTTCTTACTGGCTCCAATCAAACGCTGCCATACCAAATTTCCTGACGTGGAATATTTGGCTAAAAAAGCATCAGTACCAAATGAATCGGTTTGAAGGTAACCCGTTACATAAAAAGCTCCATTAATTCTTGATTCAATAACATTGTACACATCCTCTGCACTATCACTATTAAATATTTTTTGCCATTTTAAATTTCCATCCTTATCCGTTTTAAAAAACAGGCCATCTCCCTTCTTTGTGGAGGCTGTTCCCACAACTACATATCCTGAGTCGCTGGTTTGCCTAACTTTCCACCCGGTTTCATTGCCTGATGAGGTACCATACGTTTTACTCCAGGTAACCTTACCCAAACCATCGGTTTTAGTGAGATATATATCTTCGCCACCTGCTCCAAAACTTTTTGTATAACCGGTTAATATATATCCGCCATCTTTTGTTTGCGCCATACTATAACTCTTGTCATCGCCACTTCCGCCAATTATCCTTTGGAACTTGGTAGATTGAGAATAGGCGGTTATTGAATAGCCTATTAGAAAAAATAAAATCAGGGTTTTGTAATGTGTTGTTCTCATATTTTTAATTAGCCTCAAAGCAACGTTTTTTTTAGCAATTTCACAATTCCTGAATTTCAAATGTCATTAAAATGAGATTGTATTGTTAGATCCATACTAACAAATAATGCGTAATTGTGTTAAATAAATATTAAAACTATGTATTACAAATCTATTTTTGGCCTTATTTTGCTTTCTATCTTTTGCAGCTGCTCTGATAAAACACAAAACAGTCAATTAAAAACTGAATCAAAAATTAAAAACACTAACCCTGACACTAGTATTATGACTTACAAAACAGATAAATTACCAGAAACAGAGGAACAATGGAAAGCAAAGCTTTCATCAGAAGAATTTTTGGTTTTAAGAGAAAAAGGTACTGAACGGCCATTTACAGGCAAATACTACGACCATAGTGAATCTGGTATTTATGTTTGCAAAGGATGTGGTACCGAATTATTCCGGTCAGATTCAAAATTTGATGCACAGTGTGGCTGGCCAAGCTTTTATGAAGGAATTGATAAAGAAAAAATTAAAGAAACTGTGGACGTTAGTCATGGAATGATAAGAACTGAGGTTACCTGTGCCAACTGCGGTGGTCACTTAGGCCATGTGTTTAATGACGGACCAAAAGATAAAACTGGATTGCGTTATTGCATCAATTCGGTTTCACTCGGTTTTGTATCAAAAGCAAATAGCGATACTACCCAAATTAAGAAATAGAAATACTTTTTAAATTATTAAAAGTGCATCACCATAGCACAAAAAGCGATACTTTTCATCCACTGCACTTTTATATATTTTTTTAAAAAAATCCATATCGTCCACAAAAGCCGCTGTAATCATCATTAAGGTGCTTTCCGACTCATGAAAATTTGTTAAAAAAGAATTGGCAATTCTGAATTCATAAGGCGGAAAAATAAATTTGTCAGTCCACTGCTCCGAAGGATTCAAACGTCCGTATGCCGAAACTGAAGTTTCCAATGCCCGCATAGAACCACTACCTACGGCGCAAATATTTTTCCTTTCATCAATAGCTCTGTTCACCCGCTCGGCAGTTTCCTTAGGTATATACATGCTTTCTGAATCCATTTTATGCTTAGTTAAATCCTCAACTTCTACTGAACGACCATAGCTGGCGCCTTGAAATAAAGTAATATTTGTAAAATCAACACCCTTAATTTCAAGTCTCATCATGGTTTCGCGGGTAAAATGCAACCCTGCGGTAGGAGGTGCTATGGCCCCTTCGATTGTAGCATGAATAGTTTGGTACCTAATGGCATCCTCTTCCTCCACCTTGCGCTCTATATATTTTGGTAAAGGCGTTTCACCTAATCTGTAAATTAATTTTTTAAATTCATCATCGCTTCCATCAAACAAAAATCGAATGGTTCTTCCTCTGGATGTGGTATTGTCAATTACTTCTGCCACTAAGTCATCATCACCAAAAAACAATTTGTTGCCTACTCTTATTTTTCGGGCAGGATCTACCAACACATCCCACAAACGCAAATCATGGTTAAGTTCTCGTAATAAAAAAACCTCAATTTGTGCGCCTGTTTTTTCTTTATTGCCATATAATCTGGCAGGAAATACTTTCGAGTTATTAAAAACCATCACATCCCCTTCATCAAAATAACTAAGGAAATCTTTGAATGTTTTATGTTCAATGGTTTTTTCTTTTCGGTTCACCACCATCATTCTGCTTTCATCTCTGTGTTCAGAAGAATATTGGGCTATAAGTTCGGTTGGAAGATTGTACTTAAACTTAGAAAGTTTCATGCTATTTAGATACCCTGTTTTAAGGGGTGCAAAAGTATATCTATTTTCTTATACTGGCAAACAGAAAATATAGAGGAATAAAACCCTTTTTTGTCGAATGATAGCCATATTTTTAAACCATAGTATTTTTTTTGCAATGCAATCAAAAACCTAAATTGAAAAAAAGACTTAGTTTTATTATCAACGCATTTTCCTTGAGCAATACTTTTTTAAAAGGTAATAAATTAAGAAGCGCTTTGTCGGTTTTAGGAATTGCCATCGGAATTTTTTGCATTATTGCTGTACTCACATTTGCCAGTAGCATGAAACGAAATGTGAGAGCAGACCTTGAAACATTAGGATTAAATGTTATTTTTATTGAAAAATGGCCATGGGGTTTTGGAGGAGGGGAATATAAATGGTGGGATTTTCTTAACAGACCCGAAGCCGGACTAAGAGACTACAAATTAATTAAAGAAAGATATTCGCCTGATATAGTAAGAGATGTTGGTTTTGAATGCAGTGCTTCGGGTATTACTTTTAAATATGGTAAAAAATCTACCACCAAACCAAAGCTTTTTGGCATCACTGCTAATTATTCAAACATGAATGGGCTTAACCTTATTTATGGCAGAATGATTAGCGGGCAAGAAGAAAACAGTGGTAAAAATGTAGCAATAATAGGATATGAACTTTATAAAGACCTATTTAATAATGAAAATCCTCTGGGAAAATCAATTAAAATAAAAGGTTTTAAAACGATAGTTGTAGGCGTTTTTGAAAAACAAGGAAGTATGCTAAATAAACAAGCTGATAGGGGTGTTTATATTCCCGTTTCATACATGCGAAACTTCACTGACATAAGCGATGGCGAAGGTTCTAGCCGAATCGTTGTACAGGGTTTTGAAAACAGGCCAATTGAAGAATTAGAAGCAGAGGTAACTAAAATGATGAGAGGTATTCGTATGTTAAGGCCTATCGAAAAAGATAATTTTGCATTAAATAAAATGACTCTATTCAGCAATCAGCTTGACAGTACTTTCGGTATGCTTGATGCAGTGGCGTGGATTTTGGGGTTGTTTTCGCTAATTGTTGGTATGTTCGGAATAGCCAACATTATGTTTGTTTCGGTAAAAGAACGTACCCCAATTATTGGCGTTCAAAAAGCATTAGGGGCTAAAAACAGTTTTATCCTTATCCAATTTTTATATGAATCAGTTGTATTAAGTTTAATAGGCGGAATGGCGGGTATAGCCTTAGTTTGGATTACAAGTATTGCTATTTCCAAAGGACTTAATTTCCCGGTATACTTTACCATAAATAATTTTGCTATGGGTATTACACTATCCATGGTTACAGGAATTTTGGCCGGAATTATACCAGCCATAAGGGCTTCAAAACTTGATCCCGTAGAAGCCATTAGGGCTTAATCTAAATTATTCAACATAACCCTTATCCATCCAACATTCAATAATATTAATATTGCGTTGCGATAATTTGGGTGCACCCATTGGCATATTTCTACTTCCACCCAACTGATGATTAATTGCCTTTTTCATTTCTTTATTTTGTGAAGCTGCTTTGGCCAATGTATAGGTTCTTAAGTCAATACCACCACCTGACCCAGAGACTCCATTATGACATCCCGCAATAGTGCAAGAGGTAGTCAAAATTGGTTTTACCATTGTACTATAAGTAACCGAATCACATAATGTTTTTATAACCGGTGTTTCATCGGTTTTACTTTTACATGCCCAAAGGCCACAAGAAATAACAAAAGTTGCCAGTATTAATTTTTTCATATTTTTTTTGCGGGCAAACATAGAGGTATAGGCAATACATTTCCAAATTATT
>JBJXDS010000235.1:0-2952 GCA_046154525.1 Bacteroidia bacterium | reverse complement strand
TTGTTTTTACAGAATCGATTTCCCAGACACTACTATCATAGCTGAAATCTATTAAGGATTCATGATCAATGTTTATTTTGTGTAATCTGACATTTGGACTACATCCATAAATCATCAGAATAATTATATACAATCTCACCATAGTGGTAAATATTTACCTGTCCTTGAATAACCTGTTGGATTAGAACCAGTCGGAACTTTATTAAACATATAATGATTTGCCTTTAAGGTTCGATAGAGAATTTTTGGTGAGAAAGCATTAAGTTTTGGGCTATTTAATCCCATATGAATGCCAGCTGCCATTAATTGTCCAGCAGACCATGATTGACATCTTTTGTTTTTTTCAAATTCAAATAATGCATAGTTTGGTACATTTGTGCCAGTTTGATTTGCAGTATTATCGTAGCGATGAAGGTTAAAGGATAATGCCCTATATTGATCTAAAGTTAATGGAATATCAGTATAATAATCTGCACCTCCTATTTTATCATGGTTTCCATTTCCATTTTCAATGTAGTAAGTCGGATCGTCAACATATACCTGTCCAGGGATTCCTTCCAGAGGATTTTTTTTGTAATCTGCCCAGCTATGAGGGTCAGTAGAAGTATTCCACCAATAATTATGAACCTTTGATTCAAATTCAATTCCAACATGCCCATCTTGTGAATCAACAATTCCTTTTCCATTTATCAAACTTATATGAAGTCTAACAATAAAAATTTCTTTAGTCATATTAATTTCAAATCCTTCCAAATCTTCCTGAAAATCATATTTTTTACCATCTATTTCAAAAGTCGCCATTCGAGAATTTTCTTCATTTTTTACAAAAGAATTTAACTTATTTATCTGACTCGCATTTAAATCTAAACCCTGATTACTTAGAAACTTTTGTAATGATTTTGCGTCATCCCCAACATCTGCCACAACAGTTGTTTCGCTTTTTTTACCATCTGATTTTTCCGACCAATGCCAATCTTTACTTAATCCCAAAATATCTACCATAGATATTGGATTATTTCCAAAACAAGCATAATCGCTAATATTTATTTGTGGTTTCGGGTCCAAATTCCACCTTCTACCAACCCTACTATCATACTCCCAATATTCAGCCGAATAAGCCCCTTCAAAAATCTCATTATCCTTTTCTTGGGTATTCATCCCGTACCTATATTTTTCAGTACCAGAGGCTGTATAATTCCTCCCATCCATCACCATCCCAAACGAAGCGTGAAGGGTAGGAGTTATTGAAGATGAAATGGCTCGCATTTTTGATGGTGGATGAAATACAAAAATAGTTAAGTTCTTTATTTGGCTTAGGTTTGTTTTTAGTGGCACAAGTTTAAAAAAACTTGCCAGCCTAACTTGGTAAGTCTCGCGCTAACTCTGTTTAATCCATAGAAATCTATGTATGGAATAAAGACTCGACCAAATAAATCAAACTATTTTTCGCGTAATGATTGAGGTATAACAATATATTTTGTTGATAATTTTGCAGATAAGTATTTTCTTAAAAATTCATACAACTCCTCTCGCTTCTTTATTTCTTTCATTTTAATCATATATGGTTGAAAAATTATCAAAAAACCATCAAACGAATAAAAACCAATAGGATAATTATCTGGCAAACAATAACATTTCATTATTAGTTCAGATAATATCTTTAAGTCTTTAATTTTGCCATGTTGAATTATTGTTATTTCGATAGGTAAAATATAATTCTTAGTATTGTAATATATTTGATATTGACAATTCGTTTTTCTAAATAAAATTGAATCTTCAATAATTGCAAAAAAGAAAGAATCCAATGGGTCTGTTTTTAAAAATACTTCACCAATACAGGGTGGAAGCACATTTCTAATTTTTTCTTTTTTAAATATATTTATGGATTTAGAACAATCTTGCCTAAATGTTATACTATTAACAATGCTGTCTATTATTTCTACCTCTTGATTATGTATGATTGATGAATCTTGGCAATAACTAATTTCTGCAAGTCCAATAAAAATCCAAATATTTAATAATCTCCTCATTATTTCCTTTGTAGTTGATATATTGTTCCTTCCTGTCTACCTTCTGTAATATTATTGATTGCATCGCTTGATATTACTCTCGTTCCTGTTCCTGTGCCATCATCTTCTGTGGAGTTTAGATAATGCCAACTTGCTATATATGCGTCTAAATCAGTTTTAGTTCCTATCTCCCTCCAACCTGCTCCAATCTCATCAGCCTTATAAAATGTTGTTTTTGTTTCTATTTTTGTTAATAGATTACCACCCGCATCCGTTTTTTGCAAACCAGTCAATATATCAATATCAGGAACCACGGTATTAATATTTCTTGCAATAATTGTCATTCCATGAAAATCTACTCCCATTGCAAGATTAAATATATAAACTCCTTCAATAGACCCAATCTTTGAGCTTAAATTATCACCCAGACTACTTGACATAGTAAAATCAGAAGATATAGCAATATCACCTGCTCTTTTTCCATTCGTACTTATTTTATATTTATCTGTAATCGAATTATGAATAGCATACCCCCATTTTACTAAGTTATTATTGTACTTCACAACATTACCTTCATTTGATGATTTGTTAAGTTTAAAATCATCAAATAAAATTTGATTAGCCGCAATCATAGATGTAATACAATCATAGCCTCCAAATTGCTTTGTCAAAAGATTAATAAACCTTGCCTTTCCAATTCTTCCTGAGGCTTCAGCAGCATTTATTGCAGCCATATTCTCAACGTAAAATTTTTTGATTACATTAAAATGTATTATATGAAATTGTTGTTTTGTCAATAAGGTTGCTGCTTCTGTTGGGGTAAGAATTTGCACATAATCCTTTAATAACCCTGGGTAATTAGGTTCGAGACCATCTAAATCATTAGCCCAAATAGGTGTATTCCCAGCAAACTGATATGGGGAATACCACGGGTAATCTTGTG
>JBJXDS010000234.1:0-2872 GCA_046154525.1 Bacteroidia bacterium | reverse complement strand
TTTAATTAAACATTTATACTGTTGAGGGAGCTCAATAATCCAAATACCTTAAGTAACCAAATAACCAAAACAATGATTACAACAATATTTAGGATTCTTTTAATTTACCATCCATAGGGATATAAGTGTTGATAAGCCAAAGAAGAACGCCTATAACGATAAGTACTATAATAATGTTTAATAATGGCATGTGTATGTTATTTAAATGAATTGCAAAAGTGTTCCTGTTTACTTTAGATAATATTGCATAATTTTTATAAATAGTTACAAAAATCACACATGATTCTATATCTCAGTAACCTATAAACTGCCCTAAGTCGCTTAACTGTCTTGATGTCTGTGACTCAAGACATAAAACTTATGCGAAGCATGCTATTGGTTTTTTAGTTTTATACTGAGTTGTGAACTCAGTATAGCATCAAAATAATAAGGAATTAGTGCCTGGCCCCTACCAAATTATTTTTATAAATATCATCCGGCATATAAATGGAACCAATAAGCAAATGCAAAGAGTCGTTTTTATAATTTCCTGTAATTCCATAACTACCAGTGGTGCCGGAAGCATTCCAGGTAATGTTGGCTGAATAAATAGTATTACTATTATCTACAAACTCAATCTGATCTTCAATTTCACCAAATTTTAAAAATGTTTTATTATCCCG
Source organism: Bacteroidia bacterium (assembly GCA_046154525.1). Classification (GTDB taxonomy): domain Bacteria; phylum Bacteroidota; class Bacteroidia; order NS11-12g; family UBA9320; genus JABWCE01. The sequence continues at coordinate 2,210 of JBJXDS010000234.1, read as the reverse complement.
GTTTACAATGCTAAACGTAGTATCCGCTGTTTTACATTCTTTGGCTCCGCAGGTAAAGAATGTGCCGGAGTAATTACCGGCTAATTTAGCAATGGTAAATTTTTCAGGAGTATTTTCTTTTTTACAACTCAAAGCAAATGCAGTTATTAAAATCAGGGTAAGTGTTTTTTTCATTTTAATTTTTATTAAAATCGTAACTGGTATAACACACTAACACATAAAAGACCCTTACCCCCCAAAACAAACATTTTTATTTTCTGTATTCCAAAATATCGCCTGGCTGGCAATCCAGGGTTTCGCAAATAGCCTCCAATGTTGAAAACCGGATGGCTTTCGCCTTTCCGGTTTTGAGTATTGAAAGATTGGCTATGGTAATATCTACCTTGGCCGAAAGTTCGTTTAAACTCACCTTCCGCTTGGCCATCATTACATCTAAGTTTACTATTAATGGCATAATTAAATTACTAAATCAATTTCATTGTTAAGGTCAACACCACGTTTATAAATTATTGCAAACACATGAACAAAATAGGCAATAAACAGGTATTGAAAATGAAAAAGAGCAAAAGGGATATTGGATAAAAAAACAGTATATTGGGCAGCATGTAAAGTACCAATTGCATCTATAATAAAAAAGGCATAACATAAATTTGACACCTTTGAAAGATGATTTTTTGATTTTAAATTTTTAAAGGGTTCATTTATATCGATAGTTTTGATAAATTTCATAAAATAAAAAAACACAAAAGCAAGGGTAATAAATTTTAAAATTTCGTATACGGACAAAAAAATAAAGCCGGTAAAATTTTGGGTGTAAAGAGGAAGAATATCTAATTCTAAAATAGGGAGTTTAAAACTTTTTACAGTTCCTGATTTAATGAGCAAGAGCTTATAAATAAATGCTGCAATGAAGCCAACGGAGAAGATAAAGAAAATTCGTGAGAAATTTTGCAGCGACTGAAGCGAACGGGTGCTTTCAATTTTAAAAAATTTGTCGTTTAGCGTTTTCATCGCTACCATTAAAAAAGATTGATGTTGTTTCATTTTTTTAAATTTTTATTCAAACTACGATAATTATTTATTGTTAAACAATAAAAATTTATAACTGTTCGATAAATAATTACTTTTTCTGGATTAAAAAATATTTAACCATTTTGTCTCATTCCCAAAAAATAACTCTTCTCTTTTTAAAACTATTCGTTTTACTTTGACCACTCAATAATAAAACCTATGGACGATATACACTTTCATCTAATCATCAATCATTTCCCCATTGTTGGGGCTATTTTTTCAATTTTGGTACTATTGGCTGGAATATTTACCCGCAGCGAAGTAGTAAAGCGAACCGCCTATGGATTGTTCATCCTCACAGCCTTACTAAGTTTGCCAACAAATAAAAGCGGGGAAGACGCTGAAGGGCATATTAAAAAAGTAGAAGGGGTAAATGAGGTAATGATTGAAAAACATGAGGAAATGGCAAACATTGGGTTTTGGTGTGCCATAGTTACCGGATTACTTGCTGCTATAGCCTTTTACCTTTCTATTAAGGAAAATGATATGAAAGGAATCGTATCCATTTTGGTTTTAGCTGCAGCCATTGTTTCCATTATTTACCTTTGGCAAACCGGCGAAACAGGAGGTAAAATACGCCATACCGAAACCTACGAAACTCCAACAGAATAAAAAATGAAATGCTATAACCACCACACCCACGATGCTGTTGGCATTTGCAAGCATTGTCAAAAAGGAATTTGTATGGATTGTGTGGCCGATACAGGAGGCGGATTGGCCTGTAAGGATAGTTGCCGTGAAAATGTAGAATCACTCAACCGTATTGTAGACCGGCAGGTGCGAATGTATGGTAGCAGTAGCCAGGCCATTAAAATGAGAACCTTGTTTTACATAGCTTTTGCTGTATTTTTTGTACTTATGGGTTTTCAGATGGGGCAAAACCAAATCTTACAAATTGCTTTTATTGCCATGGGGGTTTTGTTTTTAGTTATGAGCCTTTCGACCTATAGGCAACAAAAAAAATAATTTGACATTACTGATTACTCAACTTCAGAAATAAACAATAACTTTGTTTGAAAACTAACATGAAAAAAATTAGTCTGTTTATTTTAATAATTTGCCTTAGCCAAATAATCGTAGCTCAAAAATCAAAAAATAATAAAGATAGCATTAAATACAAGCATGAGTTAGGATTGGAC
>JBJXDS010000233.1:0-8624 GCA_046154525.1 Bacteroidia bacterium | reverse complement strand
CTCATGCCTTTTTATTTATGAATGTTTAAAATTTTATGTAAAGCGCGATTTTTTAAGGGGAACCCATTTTAGCATTACTCCTTTGGCCGCACTGCTTTTAACATGGTTGCTCATAAACAATTTCGACCGCACTTATACTGCAGTGGCATCGGCCTTTTTAATTTTACTTTTACTTATACAGTTAATAAAATTAAAGCGCTACATGGGTCGATTTTATATTTCATATATACTATGTTTAATCCCATTTTTTATTGTGAATGGACTTCTAACTTCTTTACCTGTTATAGAATACAATGATGCCGCCAACCTTGGCATACGAATAGGTACAATTCCATTGGATGATTTTATTTATAATGCAGCTTTGTTGCTCTTGGTAACTATGGGTTATGAATGGAGCAGGAAAAAATTTCCAATGAAGGGTGCGATCTAAACCATCCACAATTATCTAATCCAGATCAGTAACACCGCCGCTAACCACAAACTTCATTATTTCTGTTGAATTGGCATGAATAGGGGTCACCTTATCTTTAAGCACTAAAAAATGGTTGCCTGAAAAATTATAGGAATGAGGAAAATAAACCCCCACATAATCCTTTAATATTTCATTTTGATGAAGGGATGAAAGGTCTTTAGATGTTATAAACCCAATTTTAATAAGTCCAGATTCATTCATTTTTACCAATACCGGTTCATTAAACCGTTTTTTATCGCCCATAAAGGCCTCCATAAAATCTTTGATTAAACTGTAAATAACCTTTATGCCCGGGGTTTTTTCAAGCAAATTTTCAAACCACTCAAAAATGGGTTTATAAAATAATTTGGAACCAAAATAACCAAAGGTGGTAATCGTTACAAGAATTACTAAAATACCAAGGCCGGGTATGCTTAAGGGCAATATATCATTCAAAAATTTTATCCCACCTTTAATAATAGCATAGGTTATCATTATAGGAGCCAAAAAAACCAAACCCCTAATAAAATAGCCAAATACTGAACTTAGTTTCTTTTTTAAAATTGATTTAAACATATCTGAAAATTGAATTTTTAAAAAATAATTTTAATTTAAAAATTAGTACTGCAAAGATAAACCAAAGGGCCGAAACGGGTGAAATAATAATTAAAGGGGATTTACTTGTAGGATGGTGTCCCCAGCCTAAACCATTAGTCTCTTTATTTGTTTAGTGCAAACAGCAACCAATATGAAATCCTCTATGGTCTGTCATGCTAAGGTACGAAGCATCTTTTTCAAACATTAAACCAAAAAATCATTCCCCACACAACTCATCAATACTCACATCCAAAATTTTAGAAATAATAAATACGGTAGAGATGGAACTATTTAAATTAAAACATTTGATGCCTACAAGAGACCTCATTAATTGTATTAATAATCAGTATAACTGCTTATTACTTTTTAGGGTTCTTAAGGTTTAGCTTTCTTGTAGCTTTATTTTCGGGCAATATATTTTTTGCATTTAATGAGGTAACCACTTTTTTACCTGTTTTAGCTTCCAGTTCTTTCATAGCCACTTTGGCTACATTTCCACCTTGTGCAGCTACTTTTTTGCTGGCTTCAAAATCTTTTGGGTTTACGGCTTGCGAAATATCTTTGGTAGAAGCTTCGGCAAGCATATTTAAAATAAGTTCGGTGTTGGTCATATTATCCCTAAGGTTTTCCTTTTTTAGGCCCTTCAATATCTTGTATTCTTTGGTTGTTTTATCCGACCAGGCTTTGGTAATAATATCAGTTAGGGTGGCAAATTGCACCCCTTCTTTCAAACCTCTTTTTTTCCATTCATCTGTGAGTTCTTTCCTTATTTCAATACTTTTAAGTCTCTGATTAATCCAGTTTTCTGAATAACCAAGGTTTAAATATTGTTCCAAAGCCCTGTCAATGCTAAGTTCGGGGTCCTGCATTTCATCCAATCGTTCAGCAGCCACTTTTGCCAACCAAAGTTTAAATGGTTCAGCTTTGGAAGATGGAATAGATTGTATTAACCTGAATAGCTGTTCCGTATCGGCCACATCAGTCATTCGCATTTTGCCATCAGTGGATGTCATTTTCAACTGTCCGATTTTTTCGGACAGTTCACTACCTTCCTTTTTAAGTTTGGTTTTTAAATCACTCCAATATTTCCGGGGCCGGTCGCTATTGGTCAATACTTCAATAACATCAATAATAGAAAAAAACCATTTCTCTTCATCATCATCCCATAGTGTTCTGACCTTTCTGTCTTCAAAAATTTTTATAGCATCTTGCTTTTTCATTTTTTACAAAGTGGGTGAAATTAAAATAAAAGAAAAAAGGATGCTAAAGATGTTTAAAAAAATAATTTTTTATTCTTGTCATTCTCCCTACAACTCATCCATACCCACCTACAACACTTTGGCAATGGTAACCAAAGTAGAGATGGAACTAATCGGTTTAACGCTTTAAAACAAATCGCTATGCGTTCCGGTTCTTGTCAAATGAATTTCTTTTTTATTTTCATCAATGAACCAAACCAATAACCAATCCGGCTGAATATGACACTCTAAATTATTAATGTAATTGCCTCTTAATTGATGGGTTTTGTATTTGGCAGGAAGTGTACCTGTTTCCTCAAGCTATTCAAACGCTTTATTAATTAACTCCATTTTCAAACCGCGTTTAATACACAGTTTATAATCCTTTTCATTTGTAATTATCTGTTTTGTATTTATAGGCCAAATGGAATGCCCAAATGCATATTATGGCTATTGCGAATCTCCTCTTGGGCATTTCAAATTGTTTGGTAGTGTGAAGTGTAAACAATATAACTATTTATTTAAAAAAGCAATAAGTTCTTTGGCGTTTTTGTGTTTTTTGGTTTTGCCATTTTTTACTTCTTCCATAGCTTTTATTGTAACAGCATTAGGCTCCTGAAGTACTGTGACAAAAGACAAAGTTTTTATATACTCTAAAAAAAGTAACGCTTCTTTTTTCTTAGTATCAACGGTTATATAAGTCATTTTAAAATTAAAATTGGTGAAACAAAGGTAAGAAAACCAATCAAAAAATTTATTCAGTTCGCAAAACTAAAATTTAAATTATTCCTTACAGAATTTAGTATGATAAAAATTCTGCTTCTGACAATATAATCCTCATTTATACACATTCTAATTAACAGTCGTAAACTTGCATTTTGTCCATTAGATTTGCCTTAAAATTTCAACCCCCTTATTTTTGCTTCTAATAATAAAAAATGATCTCATTTGAACAAACCGAAAGCCAGCTTCTGATAAGAAATACTGTTAAAGATTTTGCCGAAAAAAATATAAGACCTTACCTTATGGATTGGGACGAAAGCCAAACTCTGCCGATAGAACTTTTAAAAAAAATGGGTGAGTTGGGGCTTATGGGTATTCTGGTTCCTGAGGAGTATGGCGGAGCCGGATTAGGATATTACGAATATGTGGCGGCTATTGAAGAAGTGGCCAAAGTTTGCGGTTCAATAGGGTTGAGTATGGCTGCTCATAATTCCTTATGCACAGGCCATATCCTTTATTTTGGTAATGAAGAACAAAAAAAGAAATGGCTGCCAAAATTGGCAAATGCCCAATGGCTGGGAGCCTGGGGACTAACTGAAGCCAACACTGGTAGTGATTCGATGCGGATGCAATGCGTAGCAAAGAAAGATGGTAACGATTGGATATTGAATGGTGCTAAAAACTGGATTACCCACGGTATCTCAAGTGATGTGGCTGTGGTATTGGCCCGAACCGGTGAATTGTTAGATTCAAATGGGATAACTGCTTTTGTTGTAGAACGGGGCACACCGGGTTTCAGGGGCGGGAAAAAAGAAAATAAATTAGGAATGCGGGCCAGCGAAACGGCTGAAATGATATTTGAAGATTGTAGGATTCCGAATGAAAACGTTTTAGGAAAAGTAGGGGATGGGTTTAAACAAGCTATGAAAGTGCTGGATGGTGGAAGAATTTCTATTGCATCCCTTGGATTAGGTATAGCCAAAGGAGCCTATGATGCTTCGGTAAAATATTCAAAAGAGCGCCATCAGTTTGGCCAGCCCATCAGTAATTTTCAGGGCATAAGTTTTAAACTGGCCGATATGGCTACCAAAATTGAAGCCTCTGAATTATTAATATATCAGGCCGCCTATCTTAAAAATAATCATAAACCCATGACCAAAGAATCAGCCATGGCTAAATATTATTCATCTGAAGCAGCTGTTTACTGTTCCACCGAAGCCGTTCAAATATTTGGCGGTTATGGTTATACCAAAGATTTTCCGGTAGAAAAATTCTATCGTGACAGCAAGCTTTGCACGATAGGTGAAGGAACCAGCGAAATTCAAAAGTTGGTGATTGCCCGTGCTGTGTTGAAATAAATTGATTGTTTATCGAGCTTAAGGTCTAAAATCTGAAGGCTTCACCAATATCCCCGTTTCCCGCTCCACAATTACCATCCCCGGTGGCGAACCCTTTGGTTTTCTTACATATTTGCGAAGGGTGTAAATAACCGAGGCTAATGAATTATTTTTTGCCTTGGAATACCAGGCCGCCAATGAAGCTGCCTGCTCCAACACCGGATTCGGAATTGGTTTTAAAGAAGGATTTTTAATAATAACATGTGAACCACTTACGTCTTTGGCATGAAACCAGGTATCGTTTTTGTTAGCATACTTCGATAATAACTCATCGTTGGCTTTGGCATTTTTGCCTACCAATACCTCGAAAACGCCAATAGTGTAAGCCCGGTAGGGCAGGGGAGTTAGCTTTTCTTTATTGCCTTTGTCTTTAACCAAAGGTTCATTCAAAGATTTTAATTTTTTTGAACTATCTGCTTCTTTTAATTTTTCTAGTTGATGTTTTAATTTTTCAAGTTGAATGGTAACTTCTCCCAATGATTTTTGTTTGTATTCCAGTTCCTTTACTTCATTTTTTGCTTTTTGATAAAACAGCGAAGCATTTTGCTGGGGCGATAAATCGGATTTTATTTTAATACTAATTTTTGAATTGTTATAAAAATCAAAAACTTCAACCCTGGCTGTACCTAAATGAATGCTGTGCAAATTAGCCATTAACAAATCTCCTAACTGGCCGTAGGAACGCTTTTGTTTTATGGTTTCTATGCTTTTTTCAATATCTGTTAAAAGTTTTTGCTTTTGATTTACTTGCTTATCAAGGTTAGCCACTTGGCTTTGTTTTTTAGTTTTAAACGATTCGGCAGCAATAAATAAACGTGTATAATCATTTAATGCGTCTGTAATATTTTGATACGTACCGATGGAATTGTCATCTGTTGTTATCGAGAGTTGAAAGTTATTGTCCGATTGTTTTAAAATATGTATAGCAGGATTAGTTAATGGTTGAAATAGTGATTGGTTGGTTAGTTGAGGTTCGGTAATAAAATTGGAAAATGGTTTTTCTAAATCTTTCTGATGATTTAGGCAAAAAATCTCTAATGGATTTTCATCGAACAAAATAACATTGGAGAATTTGCCAAATAGTTTAAAAACCAGTCGCTGCCCATTTTCAAATTCAAAATGGAAACTTCGGCTGTTGATATGACTGATTACACCAACTACTTTTTGGGAATGAATGGATTCAAACTGTATTTTTCTGTTTTTTAAAGGAAATTGGTCTAAATCGGGAAATTGAAAAAATCCCTGGCCCTGAAAAAATTGAACCTTAAATCCTTTTTTATTATTGAAAACAAAATAGAGGTCGGTTTTGGAAGTGCTAAATACGGATTTAAGAACTGACCCTTTAAACCCATTATTTAGTTCAAAAGCTAGTTGTTCAATCGTTGCGGCATCCGGATACATGGTTTAAAATTCGCCATATACATCCGTCAATAATTCACAACCATAAGGGGTAATTAAAATGGTGTGTTCAAACTGTGCCGAAAGTTTTCCGTCAATCGTTCTGGCTGTCCAGCCATCGCCTTTATCTACTTTGGTGCGGGCTTTCCCCTGGTTTATCATAGGTTCAATGGTAAATATCATCCCTTCCCGCATTCGTTTACCACTATTTTTTTCGGCTCTGTGACACACTTCGGGTTCTTCGTGAAAGGCCACCCCAACTCCATGGCCACAAAACTCATATACAACGCTATACCCTTTGCTCACTGCATATTTATTTATTTCATACCCAATATTCCCAAACCTGTTTCCGGGATAACATTCACTAATTCCAATTTTTAAACATTCTTTGGTAACATCAATTAAGGCCTGGGCTTCATCGCTTATTTTTCCTATACAATACATTTTGCAGGTATCGCCATAGTATCCTTTTAGCACCGGGGTAACGTCAATATTTAAAATATCCCCATCTTTTAATACGTATTCATTTGGCACTCCATGGCATACCACATCGTTTACTGATGTACAAATGGATTTTGGAAATTTATTATAATTAAGCGTAGCAGGCTTGGCTCCATGCAGAGCCATATATTCATGGGCTTTATCGTTTATCAAATTGGTGGTATTTCCGGCTACGGCAAATTGTTCCAAATATTTTAAAAGCTCCGCAGCCAATCGGCTACTTTTACGTATTCCTTCTATTTGTTCTTTGCTTTTTATGCGGATACTCATTCTGCTTTTTTAAAGGCCGCAAAAATACAATTTATTGCCAAATGAAAAGAGCCGCATTTAGCGGCCCCTTTCATTTGAACTCAGGTTTTTAATTTATTCTTTTATAAACCTTGCAGTTACATTACCTGCTTTAATAAAATATAAACCTGCAGCCAAGTCGGTAATTGAAACTGGTTTTGAAACTAAATCAGAATTTAACTCCAACTCCATAGTTTTCACCAATTGACCTTGAGCGTTCAATATTTCAATTAAATTAGAATGGGTGTAATATGTAAATTGCAACTGAATAATATCCTTTGTGGGATTAGGATATACAGAAACAGTTTGTTTTGCAGAATTTTTAACATCTACAGGTCCACCGGTCATTCCGGTTACAAACGCGTCATTTCCATGGCTTAAATTATAGTATGAACCGCTTGCTGTGGTAGTTAATTTAACAGCTTTAACTAAATAATAATTAGTTCCCTGAAAGGGGGTGTTATCCACAAATGAAGTACCGGTTACAGGAACACTGTTTACAGGCACATTAATACTTAAAGGAGTGCTCGACCTGTAAATATAATATCCTATAACTCCTGCTTCGGTTGACGCTGTCCAGCTTAGACTCACTTTTGTATTATTGGATTGCGGTGTAGCAACAACGCTTGTTGGCGGTGCTATCATATTCAAGCGTAAGGTGGGGTCGCCCATTAAACCAATAGGAACCGTATTGGCAAAAACATTGTAGGTATAAAGGCCTCTGTTGTTTTGGGTTATCATGGCACAATATCCTATAGGTTCGCCCAATGCCATGGGATGGTTCTGCCAATAAGGTCTGCCACTCCAGGCATTTGTTAATCCGTTTTCAGCAGAAGCCAAAGGGGCTCTTAAAATATTATTTACATTGTCCCAATCGCCAAAATAACTACCAAATAACATATTAAAAATAGCTCCTTTTTTCGTTACAAAATCATCAGTTGTACCTATTCCATTGCAGGCTGTGTATGAACCGGCACCTGTTCCGTAAGCAAATAAAAGATTTTCGGATTGGCAGGTTGTAAAATAATCGGCTTCTGTAATATTTTTTGGTCCAAACATAACAGAAAAATTGCGCCAACCTGTGCTGGCAAAAGCCCCATAACTGGCGGCAAAATTTTCGTCAATTACTCCTTTGTCTACAGTTTTGGTAATTTTATACCGGAAGTCGTGCGCTTTTTTAATGTATTGCTTGGTAAGCTCAGCTTCGGTTTTTGTAAACTTTGGCATATTTGATAAATCAATACGCCCTGTATAATATTTAATCAGGCCGGGGAATTCAGTATCATCCCATTTGCTGTCGCCAGGCAAATTTTTATTTTCCGCACGGGTTATTCCAGATGTATTGGTTTCAAAATCGGTCCAGTCGTTATAATCAATGGCATAATATGAATCGGTAGGCCAGGCTCCATTGTGATCGGGAACGTGGCCATCAGGCGCTGAACCATAGTTTCCCTGTCCGAAATTTCCGGCATAAGGAACCGGAACATGACCTAATATGACTAAGGTTTTTAAACCACCAGACTGAGCGTCTATTTTTTTAATTTCCCGCCTCACTTTCTGAATGGAATCGGTTTTAGATACTTGCAAACCATACACTTTCCAGCCATCGGCTGCTATATCTCTGTAATAGGCATCTAAATCTCCGCTCAGGGAAATTGCTAATTCTTTTTCAACCAAAACCAAACAATTTCCCCGGCTGTGAACTGCCGGAACTTCTATCCCACTTAGAATATAGGTAATGGCAGAATTTTGGGTTCCTACCACTTTAATTATATTGTACTCATACACAATTCCTACTTTCACATCTTTATCCGTCCAGGTGGTATCTGTTCCGTTCACTGATCCTTTTTCTACAGTACCCCAGGATGCATCCTCTTTAGCTTTTCTATAAATATTATACTTGGTAGCACCGGCCACTTTTTGCCAGTTAATGGTAATGGATGGGGTAGTTTTATTAACTGTAACCCAAGCCTGCACTGTGTAATCAACCGATTTTTGTGCCTGAAGTTGAAATCCAAAAGCACATAAAAA
>JBJXDS010000232.1:0-5775 GCA_046154525.1 Bacteroidia bacterium | reverse complement strand
AGAGACGCAAAATTTTGCGTCTCTACAATATCAATAACCATTCGGAAATTTATTTCCCCGTTCGGAAACAATATTTTATTACCCCACCAATCCCCCTTAATCTTGTATCACCAAAGAAGGAAAACTTAATTTCTAATGCCCATTGAAAAAAGTTACTTCTAAGTTCTAATGCCTATTGAAAAAATAAAATTCTAAATTCTAATACTTATGTTGAAGGCCCCGTTAATAATGTTAGCGGGGTTTTTTAATTCACAATTTATTTCCTTAAAACTGAAAATAAATAAACGGCTGAACCTCGCTACTGGCTACCTGATAGGCGGCTATTATAATTACAGTAACAATTACTACTTTCAATACCAAAGGCATTTCAGAAAAACATTCTTCCAAATTTAGCTTAAATCGTTTGGGTATAAAATGTAGAAGGTATCCAACCAAAATAAAACTAAATACTTTCCAATAGGACTGCACTTTAATTGCAATATCTGGAATAGAGAAATTATTAAAAATACGATTCAGCATTAACTGAACGGAAGCCACATCATCGGCCCTGAAGTATATCCAACAAAAGCATACAAAATGGAAGGTTACTAATCCAGCCGTGATGTTATACCATTTGCTGTTTTGTTTATTGGCCCAGGGTACATATTCCAAATACATTTTGTGCAACGCCAAAGCCCCACCATGTAAAGCTCCCCAAATAATAAACTTATTAGCGGCTCCATGCCACAGGCCACCCAGCAACATGGTTATTAATAAATTTATATAGGTCCTTATTTTTCCTTTGCGGTTTCCACCTAATGAAATATAAAGATAATCCTTAAGCCAGGTGCTTAATGAAATGTGCCATCGTCGCCAAAATTCGGTAATGGAAAGAGATACATACGGCGAATTGAAATTGAGTGGTAAACGGAATCCAAGTAATAATGAAATTCCAATAGCCATATCGCTATAGCCCGAAAAATCACAATAAATTTGTATGGCATACCCATACACCGCCATCAGGTTATCAAAACCTGAATAGAGTTGAGGGTCGTCAAAAACCCTGTCTACAAAGTTGACACTGATATAATCGGAAATAACTGTTTTCTTTATAAATCCACCCATTATTAAAAAAATGGCATGGCCAAACTCCCGTTCGGTAAGATGGAATTTTTTGGTAATTTGAGGAATAAAATCAACCGCCCTAACAATAGGGCCGGCTATTAATTGAGGAAAATAGGTTACGAAAAAACCGTAATCTAAAATGTTTTTGGCAGGTTCAATATGTTTGCGATATACATCAATGGTATAGCTTAGTGCCTGAAAAGTGAAGAACGAAATACCAACGGGCAGTACAATTTTACTAATATCGAAATGAGTGCCAAACCAATTATTAGATGCAATATAAAAAATATTTTTTGGGTGGAAATCGGTTCCAATCAGGTCGTTTAGTAATCCGGCAAAGTAATTAGTGTATTTAAAAAATGCCAAAAGCCCCAGATTTAAACTAATGCTAAGAATTAAAAAAAGTTTTCGGCGGGCTTTGCTATTGGAATGATGAATGGCGTTGGCCAAATAAAAATCATATATAGTAGAAAGTATTAACAACGAAAAAAACCAACCTCCTGTACGCCAATAAAAAAATACCCCAAAGCACATTAGGTATAGGCTTCGCAAATTCAACCTATCGTGAATAAAGGCATAAACACCATACATAAGGGTGAAAATGAAAATAAACAAATACTGGCTAAACAACAGTGGCGATGTTTCAGAAAAAACAAATATTTCCCGGAGGGTTAGCATTGGTTATATAAACTTTTTAAAATCTTAAATCGTTAATCCTTGTTCTTAAATTCTTCAATTTCCAAAAAACATCCCCCTTCCCCCATCATAAGGGAAACGGCCTGCGCACGAGTGTTGGACATTGATTATAGAACGTTGCATTTTCAAATTTCCATTTTCAAATTTCCAATTTCCAATTTGACACATTTCCAAATCTAATTAAACCTTTTTTCATACGCATCCATAATGGCTCTGTACAATAATTGCCCCTGTACCTCATACCCTTTTCTTGAATAATGAATATAATCGGTACGGGCCAGTCCTTGTTTTGTCCAGCATTTAATTGAATAGTTGCCGCCCATAACCTCATTAAAATCCCAAATTCCACAATTATATTCCTCTGCCAGTTCGTACAATGCCGTGCGATAGGTGTCGTTATTATTACTATGTGTTCCGTTCTTCATATAAAAATCACCTGGAGTTACCAATAATATAGAAACCCCTGGTTTAGACGCGCGAACATTATCTAGTAAAGTTCTTAAATTATCTTTAATACAATAAATACAGTATCGACTTTCGGGCTGGAAATTATCATTGGTACCTAATGAAACTATTACAAGATCGGGTTCCAATGCACGTAGTTGTTTGGTGAAAAATGTACTTTTATTAAATGATTTTGTAAAAGCACCATTTAGCCCAATAGCGTGATAAAGTAATCCGGGGTTATTGTTTTCAAGGCTCATGCCATAAAATTGAAAATTATTTTGTCCGGGAAATGATTTTGATAATTTGAGAATAACACTGTCCTGCGGTTTATTAAAAAAAAACTGGGAGTATCCGTCTTCCACTGGTTGCTCATCAAAAAAGAAATCCTTATCCGTTTTGTTATAAAAAACCGGCGAAAAACTTTCACCATCCGTTTTATAAAATAATTTCAAACTATTATAGCTATAATCAGTTTTGCCAATCCTGTCGGGGTCTATAAGTATAAATGAATTGCTATCGCGGGTGGTAATAACTAACCCATTTATCCCCAAATTGCAGCCATCACCAGCCTGAACCGCCTTGCAATTGTTCCATCGACCACCAAATGATACACTGTAATTAATAGGGTTATTGGTGTTGGCAATTTTAAACGGAAATAAAAAACCACGGCCACCATTACCAAATGTTTGTTGAAAAAGGCTTCGGGTTTCTGCCGTTAAGTAATCTGCCTGAATATGTGAATCACCAATATGGACAATATTAATTTTACCCATTCGGGTTTTTATATAGTGGTCAAGGTGATTGAAAAATGAAAAAAGAAATTTATCGGTGCCATGACCAATTATATTTTTTTCATATTCAATGCAATTATAAACCTCCTCAAATAAAGCTGATGAGTGGCGATGGGCCGAAAATGAGGTGAATAAAAACAACAGAACGATACTTAATAGCATCACCCAACCGTTTTTAATTAAATTCCTCCAGGCACCCAATTAATTATACTTTCCGTTGTATTTATCTTTAATATCTGAAACGATAAGCCTTACTTCCTGCTCATGTTCCATATTACAAATCAATATGGCATCGTTACTTTCTACCACCATAAGATTATTTACGCCCTGCAATACAATTAATCCGCGCGAAGAATTATAAACGAAGCAATTAGTAGTATCCCGGTTTATTACATGCTTCCCTATTATAACATTTCCTTCGTCATTGGCCGGCACCATTTCTTTAACTGATCGCCAGGTTCCCAAATCGCTCCAACCAAATGAAGAAGGAATTACAAATACATTCTTTGCCTTTTCAATTATTCCATAATCAATGGACACAACTGAACAAAGAGGATAGCTACGTGCAATATATTCTTGCTCCTGCGGAGTGTTATAAAATTTCTTTCCTGCCTTAAATAATTCAGCCAATTCGGGCAAATATTTTTCAAATGAGTCAATCCATGTATGGGCACTTGCCAAAAAAATACCGGCATTCCATAAAAAATCTCCGCTTTGGATAAAAGTTTCAGCTATTTCAAGGGTAGGTTTTTCAGTAAAAGTTTTAACCTTAAAAATATTTTCAGTAACCAAATCCGTGTAATATTGAATATAACCATATCCTGTATCAGGCCTTGAAGGAGTAATTCCTAAAGTTACTATTGCATCATTGCCCATCACAAAATCAAGCCCTTCATGTATTTTATTCAAAAAAGTGGTTTCATCAGAAATGAGGTGATCGGAAGGAAGAATGGCAATATTGGCATTGGGGTGTTTTGCAAATATTTTATAAACCGAATAAGCAATGCAAGGAGCGGTGTTTTTAAGGGCAGGTTCTAATAAAATATTTGAGGTCAATATTTTTGGCAATTGCTTTTTTACCAAATCAATATAATCCTCGTTAGTTACCACATATATTTTGTCGTTATCAAAAGCATGGATTAGGCGATCATAAGTCATCTGAATCAGCGTTTTTCCTGTTCCAAGTATATCGAGAAATTGTTTGGGATTGTTTGTTCGGCTTATTGGCCAAAACCGGCTTCCAATTCCGCCGGCCATAATTACTGCATAATTTTCACTCATCTAAACGTTTTAACTTATTCCTTCCTTATTTAAATCATGAATATGAACAATTCCGGCGTATTTACCATTTTCGGTTACCAAGATCTGGGTAATTTTTCGTTCTGTCATTTCTAAAGCTGCTTCTATAGCCATGCATCTGGCGTCTAATGATTTTGGATTAGGGCTCATTATATCCTGTGCCTTTAATTTTTGAATCGTTAGATGTTTCTCAAGCATTCGTCTAATATCACCATCTGTTATTATTCCCACTATTTTTTCATCATTATCTATAACTGCAGTAGCCCCAAGTCTTCCTTTAGTTATTTCCATTATTACATTTTTTACGTAATCATCCGGTTTCACTTGAGGCTTTGGGTTTGTAAAAATAAAATCTTTAAGTGTAAGATACAATTGCTTGCCCAATGCTCCACCCGGATGATAACGTGCAAAATCATCGGATGAAAATTTGCGCGCATTCAAGAGGCATACTGCCAAAGCATCTCCCATTGCTAATTGAGCGGTAGTGCTTGACGTAGGTGCAAGATTATTAGGACATGCTTCTTTTTCCACCGATGTGTTGATAACAAAATCACTTTGATTGGCCAAATACGAATTTGGGTTTCCTACCATACCAATCAATATATTTCCTCCCTTCTTTAATAAGGGTACTAAATTCTTTATTTCAGGAGTCTCGCCACTTTTTGATATACACAAAACAATATCCTCCGTTTGTATCATTCCCAAATCGCCGTGAAGGGCATCGGCCGCATGCATAAATAAGGATGCCGTTCCTGTGCTGTTAAGGGTTGAAACTATTTTACTACCAATGATGGCACTTTTACCAATTCCTGTAATTACCAACCTTCCTTCCGATTTAAGAATGCGGATTACAGCTTCTGCAAAATCATTGTCTATAAAATTTATAAGATTTTTTACAGATTCTGCTTCTATCTGCAAGGTTTTTATACCATTTTGTTTTATTTCGCGGAAATTTTCCAATAAGCCAATAAATTTGGGCTGCAAAAATAAATATAATGCTTGCAACTTTAGTAACCAAAATATTAATTTAGTGGCATTAATAAGAAATAGAAAAGGAGTGAGAAAAAAATGAATGTTGAAGTGCTGGATTTAAAAGATAGGTTAAAGGAATTTTTCGGGTTTGATAGTTTTAAAGGCAATCAGGAAAAAGTTATAGAGTCAATTATGCGGGGCGAGGATTGCTTTGTGATAATGCCCACTGGTGCAGGTAAATCGTTATGCTATCAATTGCCGGCATTAATTCAGGAGGGTACTGCCATTATTATTTCACCGCTCATAGCGTTAATGAAAAATCAGGTGGATTTAATCCGCGGGTTTGGTGATAATGATGCCGTGGCCCATTTTCTTAACTCATCGTTGACCAAAACAGATTCAATGAAAGTTAAGTCGGATGTAACTTCCGGCAAAACCAAATTGCTATATGTTGCCCCCGAAACGT
>JBJXDS010000231.1:0-6476 GCA_046154525.1 Bacteroidia bacterium | reverse complement strand
TAAATTTTTTGACCGTTATCCGTGCTAACTATTTCCTTCATATGATGAGAGTTGCGATAACTATGCAGCAAGGCGTAGAATCCTCCAACTATCATTCCGGCTGTTATTCCTTTTAGCAAGTCGGTTGAAAGAATGGCCACAACTGTTACTGTGAAAGGCACAAACTGCTCCCAACCTAATTTAAACATCTGTTTAAAAAGCGTAGGCTTTGCTAATTTGTATCCCACCATTAAAAGTATGGCGGCTAAACTCGCCAAGGGTATCATATTTAATAGGCTTGCCATTGTCAAAGCACTTATTAGAAGAAAGAAACCGTGCAAAATGGCTGACATTTTTGTTTTACCACCAAAATTGATGTTTGCCGAACTTCTAACAATAACCTGTGTAACAGGCAAACCACCTATTAGACCTGAAATTACATTCCCTAAACCCTGTGCCTTTAATTCACGGTTTGCTGGAGTTATTCTTTTGTCAGGGTCCATTTTATCCGTGGCCTCTACACTAAGAAGAGTTTCTAAACTGGCTACAATAGCCAATACAATTGCTATCTTCCAAACCTCAAAATTTGCTATTGCAGAAAAATCGGGGAGAGTAAACTGGCTAAAAAAACCTGATAAATTTTTGGGTACCGGAATTCTTACGACCTGATCGGCAGCCAAACTAAAATTGACAATGTGGTTTTGGTAAAAGTAATTCATTACAATACCAAGAACAACCACAACAAGAGGCCCATTTATCATTCCGAAAATCTTGTGCTTTTTTGTTAATACAGTATCCCAAAGTATTAGAATGCCTAATGAAATTCCTACTATCAGTAACGCTCCTGGGGTTACAAAGTCAAAAGCTTTGGAAATTTCCGAAAAAGTGTTTTGTCCGTCTGCCTGAAAAAATTCATCATCACCGAAAGCATCCTTGTCCCAACCCAATGCGTGGGGTATTTGCTTTAGAATTATTAAAAGCCCGATGCCTGTGAGCATACCCTGAATAACAGAGTAAGGAAAGAAATAGGCAATGAAACCTGCTTTAGCATAGCCCAAAATGAGTTGGATAATTCCTGCCAGCACCACTGCCATTAAGAATGCTTCCCACGATCCGCCAAGCGTTGCAATGGAAGTTAAAACAATAACAGCTAAACCTGCGGCCGGCCCGCTTACACCCAAAGGTGAGCCGCTTGTAACACCTACTACAATACCACCTACAATACCTGCAATAATTCCTGCAAACAGAGGTGCACCCGAAGCCAGAGCAATACCTAAACATAAGGGCACGGCCACAAAAAACACGACAATACTTGCTGGTATGTCATGCTTTAATTCTTTAAATATATTTTTTACTTGCATGATTATTTTTTAACATCGCGGCAAAGATAGGAATAGTTTTTTAAATGATAGTATCACTATCTTAAATAATTGTAAAAATATTTTCACTAGCTTTGCTTCTTTTATATATTCAAGCATATAATGAATCTAATATGAAGCTACAGTTACAGATAAAAATGAATGAAGCCTTGTTTCTTCGTAATCCCGAAAGTTCGGAGTTGGGAAAGAATATCCTAAAACACAGTATTCAGTTAATTTTTAAAACCGGCTTTGAGGCGTTTACTTTTAAAAAATTAGCGGAGGATATTGGAACAACGGAAGCAGGAATTTATCGGTACTTTGAAAATAAACATAAGCTGTTGGTGTACCTTACAGCCTGGTATTGGGGTTGGCTCGAATTTCAGATAAGTTTTCATACAAATAATATGGATGACCCAATAGTAAAGCTAAAACGCGTTATAAAACTGCTGGCAACAGCCGTTGAATACGATCAGCAAACTAATTACATTAACGAAAGTTTGCTTCATCAAATCATTATTTCAGAGGGGTCAAAGGCGTACCTTACCAAACAGGTGGGGGAGGATAATAAACAGCATTTTTTTAAGCCATACAAAGACCTCTGCGCAGTGATTGGGAAGATTATTGGCGAATGCAGCCCAACTTACAAATACCCCAGGTCATTAGCTTCTACAATTATTGAAATGGCTCATTTTCAAAATTTCTTTATGAATAATCTGCCTTCCCTCACCGATTTTGATAAAACCAAAGAGGAAAATGAAATAATTGCCTTTCTGAATGATTTGGTTTTTACCAGTTTGAAAAAAAGTTAGGTTTAGAATTAGGGGGATAGGAATTAGGGATGTTGTAATTTGTCAAGATATGAATCAGAGCTGGTTAATCGCCCTTTTATCCTTCACATATATTGTTAATAATTTTATTGAAACAGAGAAAAAAAAGATAAAAAAAGCCGCCCCAAAAATATAAGGCGGCTTTTTAGATATAATTTTTAAATTATCTAACGATCTTCATCTCATTCAACAAATATCCTGCGCCAGCAAATTTATCTAAGATAAACAATGTGTAGCGAATGTCTAGTGAAATGGTACGTTGTAAGGCAGGTTCAAAAGCAAAATCGCTGCTTATGGCTTCCCAGTTACCATCAAAGGCTGTGCCTATTAATTCGCCATTGCCATTTATCACAGGACTTCCGCTATTACCGCCAGTAATATCATTGGTAGTAAGAAAACAGGTGTGCAAATTTCCCTGAGCATCGGCATACTGGCCAAAGTCTCGGTTTTTCATCAATTCAATCAATCGTGCAGGAGCATCAAATTCAATATCACCTGGCTGATATTTTTCAATCACTCCACGATCGGTAGTGTATTCTTTGTATTTTACCGCATCGCGGGCTTCGTAATCTTCAACTGTTCCGTAGGTCAGACGCATCGTTCCATTAGCATCAGGACTGTAGGTTTTTCCTGCATTCATCTCCATCATGGCACTTTGAAACAAACGGTTGGCTCGGCCTAATTTATCGTTTACTTCAGCATAAACTGGTTTCATTTCCTCCATTATTTTTTTGGAATAGCTACTTGCTATAATGTAAATAGGATCTTTGGTAAGTGCTTTTAGTGTTGGTTTGTTCAAAAATTTCTCCAGCCTTTTTTGGTCGGTGAACATTGATTTTTTAAACAACATTTCGGTCAACTTGCTATAGTCCTTTTTTGCCTTTTCTACCATTACCACAAATTCTTTTGGTAATTGGGAATGATCAATATCTTCGTATAAAAACTGAAGTACCGTGGCCAGAACCTTTTTCTCAATTGGTATGTAAAATTCTTTAAACTGCTCAGGCACATTTTTCATGGTACCTGCTGTAAAATCCAAAATTTTCTTTTTGGTTTCTTCATCCTGAGGCTTGGTAGAAAGCAATTTTTCAAGACTGATGTATGCTGTGGCAAAAGCTAACGGCTGCGATGTACCAAGCACCTCGCCATAATAAGTTTGCAATAATCCGTATTGGTTTAGCTTTCCAAAAGCATCCTTATACAATGTAAAAACTTCTCCATAGGTATTATCTTTTTGATTGGCTTTTATCCAATTGGCCATTTCCTGTTCGGCTGATAAGCGTCGTTCGTATAGTTTTAATTTTTTTAAACCATCTACTTCACCCATAAATTTTTTCCAATAATTGCTTAATCCGGCATATTTGTCGGAATACATCAATTTAATATTGGCATCAGTATGCATCGACTCCTCATAAATATCTAACACTGCACGACGTATTTTTACCCGTGCAGGTCGTTCTTTATTACTGTAGTAATTAATTCCATCACTGTAAGTATAACGTGAAGTTCGGCCCGGGTATCCAAGTATCATTGCATAATCGCCGGGTTTGGTTCCTTTTAATGAAATTGGGAAAAAATGTTTTGGGGTAAACGGTTTATTATCGGTACTATAATCTGCGGGTTTATTATCCTTATCCGCATATATGCGGAACATGCTAAAATCGCATGTATGTCGTGGCCACATCCAATTGTCGGTTTCGCCTCCAAATTTTCCTACATTTTCAGGTGGTGCTCCTACCAAACGAATATCACGGTAAACTTCATAATACATGGCCAAAAATTTATTCCCATTATAAAATGGCACAATTTCCACCAAATATTTTTTGTCATCCCGGTTCATTAGTTCTTCTTTGGCTTTACCCAGGGCTGCAGCAACAGCTTTGGTCCGGGCCGATTCTTCATCGTTCACATTAATGCCAGCCAATATCATTTCGGTCACATCTTCCACCCGAATTAATATTCCAATATTAAAACTCGCCTTACGTTCACTGTTGCGGTCTTTGGCAAAAAAACCATTTTTAAGAATGTTGTCTTCAGGGGTGCTCAGTTCCTGAATAGCTCCGTACCCACAATGGTGGTTGCTTAAAAAAAGTCCTTCATTCGAGATAATTTCGCCTGTGCAAAACATACGGTTGCTCCCGCGTTGCATTAGCCTTAAAACCCCATCTTTAACACACGATTGGTTGATACTGTAAATATCCTCTGCGGTTAGTTTCAACCCCTTGGCCTGCATGTCACTTTCCAATTGTTTTAAAAGTGTTAATGGCCACATGCCTTCATCCGCTTTGGTGGCAAACACCGATACGAAAAGGCATAAAATCAAAATGTAAATTTTCTTCATGTTTATATTTATTTGTTTAAGTTTTTTCATTTACCAGTAAAGCTACAGGACTCCAAATTTCACTAACAGATTTGTGCCGATTTTGAGTATTAGCATTCTTTTTACTATAATTTTTTCGCGAAACAAACAAAAGATTTTCATACCTTCACGTGCTTTCGATTAAAAAGTAATTTTTAACTGTCAAGTTTCAAAACCGCCATAAATGCCGATTGCGGAATTTCGACCCTTCCAACTTGTTTCATTCTTTTTTTACCCTCTTTCTGTTTTTCTAATAGTTTTCGTTTTCGGCTAATATCACCACCATAACATTTGGCAGTTACATCCTTTCGCATGGCTTTTATGCTTTCGCGAGCTATTACTTTGGCCCCAATAGCAGCCTGAATTGGTATTTCAAACATTTGGCGGGGAATAAGTTCCCTCAGTTTTTCACATATTTTTTTACCATATTCATACGCTTTGCTTTTGTGCAAAATAGATGAAAGAGCATCTACATTTTCAGAGTTTAGTAGGATATCTAATTTTATTAAATCAGAATCGCGGTAGCCAATGGGGTGATAATCGAAGGATGCATAGCCTTTGGAAATAGTTTTTAGTTTATCATAAAAATCAAAAACCACTTCGGCCATTGGCATTTCAAAAATCAATTCAACCCTATTGGTGGTAAGGAAATTTTGAGACATTAACATCCCACGTTTATTTATGCAAAGGCTTATTACTGGGCCAATATAATCGCTGCTTGTAATTACCTGAGCATTGATATAAGGTTCTTCAATGTAATCAATAACAGATGGATCTGGCAAATCGGAAGGATTATTCACTATCAACTCCACGCCTTTTTTAGTATAGCAATGGAAAGAAACGTTAGGAACTGTAGTAATCACAGTCATCCCAAATTCTCGTTCCAGCCTTTCCACAATAATTTCCATGTGAAGCATTCCCAAAAAACCACATCGAAATCCAAAACCCAAAGCCGCTGACGATTCAGGCTCAAAAACCAATGACGCATCATTTAACTGAAGCTTGCCCATGGAATCGCGTAAATCTTCAAAATCATCTGTTTCTACCGGATAAATTCCAGCAAAAACCATGGGTTTTACATCCTCAAATCCTTGAATACTTTCGGCGCATGGATTGGCTACTGTAGTTAAAGTATCTCCTACTTTTACTTCTTTTGCTTCTTTTATTCCTGATATAATATACCCTACATCTCCTGCAAAAACTTCCTGACGGGGTTCGGGTTTTAATCTTAATATTCCAACTTCATCGGCAAAGTATTCTTTCTCTGTGTTGATAAATTTTACTTTATCTCCCTTTTTTAAAGAGCCATCCAAAATCCTGAAATAAGCTATAATTCCACGAAATGAATTAAAAACGGAATCGAAAATCAAAGCCTTTAGTGGGGCATTAATGTCACCTTTAGGTGCAGGAACTCTTTCAATAATCGCTTTTAAAATTTCATCTACCCCTAATCCTGTTTTGCCGCTGGCTGGAATTATTTCGTCCCGTTCACACATTATCAAATCACATATCTGGTCTTTAACCTCTTCAGGCATAGCTCCTGGTAAATCCATTTTATTAAGTACCGGGATAATTATTAAATTATTATTTAATGCCAAATACAAGTTAGAAATAGTTTGGGCTTGTATGCCCTGTGAGGCATCTACAATTAATAAGGCTCCCTCGCAAGCTGCAATACTCCGGCTCACTTCATACGAAAAATCTACATGGCCTGGGGTATCTATTAAATTTAGTACATACTTTTTGCCTTGGTAGGGATAATCCATTTGAATAGCGTGGCTTTTAATGGTAATTCCTCTCTCACGCTCTATATCCATGTCATCTAAAACCTGAGCTTGTTTTTCGCGGCTGGTGATGGTGTTGGTGGTATCTAAAAGTCTGTCGGCTAAGGTACTTTTACCATGGTCAATGTGGGCTATAATGCAGAAATTGCGGATGTTTTCCATTCAA
>JBJXDS010000230.1:0-3671 GCA_046154525.1 Bacteroidia bacterium | reverse complement strand
CATAATTTGGGTATTTTCCATCCGTTTTGGGTCGGCATTCATTACCCCGGCCACGTCTTTCCATATCGTTACACTTTCGGCATTAAGGCAATAGGCAAAAATAGAAGCCGAATAATCGGAGCCTTCCCGTCCTAAAGTGGTGGTGTTGTTTCTATTCGTGCGGCCAATAAATCCCTGGGTAATTACCAACTGACGGTTTACCAAAGGCATTAACCGGTTGGAGATTATTTCTTCGGTAGCTCCCCAATTTATCCTTGCCTGGCGATAATCTTCGGTGGTATTAATAAAATTGCGGGCATCCAGCCAACGGTTATTTATATCTATGGATTGTAAATAAATGCTGACAATTTTGGTACTTATTAATTCACCGTAACCTACAATTTGGTCATATAAAAAATCAAAATCTGTATTTACCGGGCGGGTTTCTATATAGCATTCCAGTTCAATAAATAAATTATCTACTTCGTGGTAATTGTTTTGCAAATCACCACCCACCAAATCGCCAATTATTTTATTATGAAAATTCTTTATATCGACCAATTCTTTAGCTGCCAACTCACCTTTGCCATCAAACCACGCCCCAAGCATGCGCTCAAGGCCGTTGGTTGTTTTGCCCATAGCACTAATAACTACCAACAGTTTTTCGTTTTGGTATTTTTTTAAAATGCTCCCTACATTTTTAACTGCATCCGCATCTTTTACCGATGCCCCACCAAATTTAAAGACTTTCATAGCCAGCAAAAATAAGATTTAAGACTGAAAGATAGGAAATTGAGTTCGTCAAGGTTACATTATGGAATTTCTATTCCTCCCAATCCACAATAAACAAATTGGTATCGCGGGTTCCTCCATTATTCCTGTTGGAGCTAAAAATGAGTTTTTTTCCATTAGGTGAAAACATTGGGAAGGCATCAAAACCTCCATCACGACTTAGTTTGGTTAAACCCATTCCGTCAATATTTATAATGTAAAGATTGAAAGGAAAACCGCGTTTGTATTCATGGTTGGAAGCAAAGATTATGCGCTTGCCGGTATGGTCAAAGTTGGGTGCCCAGTTGGCATTGCCCAGGTTAGTTATTTGTTTTACTTCTGTTCCATCAGCATTGGCGGTATAAACTTCCATTTTGGTAGGTGCTACCAAACCTTTGGCCAACAAATCTTTGTATTCTTTTACATCTTCTTCACTCGTTGGTCGGGATGCACGCCAAACTATTTTAGTTCCATCAGGACTAAACCAAGCTCCGCCATCATAACCCAATTGAGTCGTTATTTGCTTTACATTATTTCCGTCCATATCCATTACATACAAGTCAATATCGCCATTGCGGGTGCTTGTGAAAATAATTTTATCGCCCTTGGGTGACACCGTGGCTTCAGCATCATAGCCCGGGGTGTTGGTTAATTGATTGGTTATTTTCCCATTGAGGTCGGCCACAAAAATGTCAAACCCATCATACAGTGGCCATACATATTTTTTAATAACTGAGCGATCGGGAACCGGTGGACAAGCCGAATCAGCCAAATGGGTGGAGGCATATAAAATATGTTTATTGTCGGGCATTACATAGGCACAGGTGGTTCTTCCTTTACCGGTACTTACCAATTTATATTTAAACTTTTTACCTTTTTTTGGCAACCTGCCATAAAATATCTGATCACAAGGGATTCCTTCTTTTAGGCTTGTCTTTTGAAAAACAATGGCTTTGCCATTAGGACTAAAATAGGCTTCGGCATTATCGCCACCAAAGGTTAATTGTTGGATATTTTTAAAATTTGTTTCACCTTTAAAAATAAGGGTGTCGTTGGTTTGGGAATAAAGGCTTGAAACACCAAAAGCCAAAATAATTAGGATTGTTTTTTTTATGGTCATGTAAAATTTAAATACGAATTGAATGTGAAACCAGCTTAATTAACAGCCACTTTTTTTGAATTTACAGTGTAGGTCTCTTTTATGTAATAAGCAGTAAAAGCCAATAAGAGTAAAAGTATTATTGAATTTTCCATCCAATGTTCAAATGGATGAACCCATATTTCCTTGAACAGATTCCAGCGACCGGTTACTTCTATAAAATTCCAAAAAATGATAACCGTTGGCACAGCATAACGTATGGCATAATCAAACTTGTTTATTTTTATAAGGTTTAAAAATAAATAAACAGACCAAAATAGCGAACCAAAAGCAACAATATATGTGGCAGGATGTTTATCGCCAGCCAAATCTTTGTCGTACACCAACAATAGCACTATATAGAAAGTCCAAAGTATCATAATGGTTTCTATAAATACGGTCATGGCGGTCATTTTACTTACCTGACCATCTGTTTTAAACCGGTCTTTCATGCCCAATATTTTTTGAAACCCATTGAAAAACTGGCAGCGGGTGAAGCGAAAAATAAAAAATAAAAGGAGCGTAAGAAGCAAACCAAGGGATGACATCATAACCAGATACTCCGGCTTGGTGGCTACTTCACCGTTTTCGATAAGTGGGGCCACATTTAGTTTTTCGGCCATCCATACAAACGAAAATTCTACCCAACCTGTCCATACCAATATCCCGGCCAATAGGCCAAAAATAGTGGCGGTAGCTTGTTTATGATTTTTGCGAATGCCCAGTATCAAACTTATTACCCCTAAAAAACCAATGATAAAAGCCCCTATAAATTTTTGATCCACCAGCACTTTCTCATTAAGCACCATTAGGGCATGGCCGATGGGCATAAACATCAGGACTATTAAAAACGAAAATATCCCTTTTTTATAGCTGTTGATTTTGGTAACGAAGGCCGTCATTTTTTGAAACTGCCCGCGAAACTATAACTTATTTAGATTAATTCCAAATAGGCAAATTAAAAGATTTAACAACCTAAACTTATGAAAACTAAATACCCGAACAACCTTTATAAATGGGCGGCATTTGTGCTGGTGAGGTGATATAAAGCTTTAAGCGCCTGTTTTTTACTCAAAATACCTCACCAAATACTCCTTAGTACCCCCCATTTCCGAAACCATTTCCAATTCATTATTTTTATAAAAATAGGTATAGGTTTCTGTGCCTCCAAGGGTAATGGTTTTTACCTTACCTGATGGGTGGTAGGTGTAATTTTTTTTATCAATCAATAAAAATTCGGAACTGTAATAATGGATGCTATCTAATTTGGTACTATAAAAATATTTGGTCATCCGGTTCAGCAGTTTGTTACCGTCTTCATCATAGTAATATTCCTTTACCGAGTCCATAAAATTCCCTTTGTATTTATATTCATTGCTCAATTTTAAAATGTTGGTGTCATTAAAATCATAGATCAATTCTTTTTTAAGCAGCCCGGCCTTATCATATTCGTAACTTATAAGGTTCCATAGATGGGAGAAAGTGCCCGATTCAACTTCCGTTTCGTTTGCTTCCTTACTCATCAGTTTACAATTTTTATATCGGTTTGAATATTTAAAATGAACGCCCCTCCCCTTTTTTAAAATTAATTTTCCGCAATTATCATAATTGTAAGTTGTGGTGTCATATTCATCGTCTTTTGATTTATCAATAACCGTATAGGAATTGGTGCCATTCAATATAATAATTCGAGAGGCCGATTTTCCCGGAATTTGTTTTTTATCAGAACCGGTTCCGCGATATTTTAAAATTTCAATTTCAATTTTTTTAAAATCCTTACCCA
>JBJXDS010000229.1:0-2904 GCA_046154525.1 Bacteroidia bacterium | reverse complement strand
GCTGGAATTTGTATGGTTCCGAAGTTATTGCCCAAAGGGGTTACGATCAGTATACATCCGGCAGTGGTGCTGTAAACTTTAATAAATACACCCTTGAATTAAGATATCCAATTAGTCTCAATCCATCGGCCACTATTTATGCCCATGCTTTTGTTGAAGGAGGAAATGCATTTTATAGCATGAAGGATTATAATCCGTTCAAGCTTTATAGAACAGCTGGTGTAGGTGTTCGTTTTTTTCTGCCTATGTTTGGCTTGTTAGGGCTCGATTGTGGATGGAGATTTGACGATGCACCGCTTAATCAACCGGCTTCCCAAAAGAAATTCCTGTTCCAGTTTTTCTTAGGGCCGCAGTTTTAGGATAGTATTAACATAATAGCTGTACTTAAATTATTCCTGTTCAAACTCATATCTTTGAACCATGTCAACCGGCAACTTTTATCTTATACCAAACTTTTTAGGAAGCGGGGGTAAAGATGATATTTCAATAAATCAATTAGCCAAAATTTATGCGATAAGTGAATATATTGTAGAATCGGAAAAAGCAGCCCGGGCATTTTTAAAAGCCATAGAACACCCCACTCCTCAATCCGATTTTGTGTTTCATTTATTAAATGAGCATAGCCGGGAAAGAGAAGATTTAACCCCGTTTTTTAAAAATTGCCTGAAAGGGCAAACTTTAGGATTATTGAGTGATGCTGGTATTCCGTGTGTGGCCGATCCAGGAAACAGGGCCGTAGCTTTCGCCCATAAAAATAAAATTAAAATAATTCCATTGAGCGGCCCGTCCAGCATTTATATGGCCTTGATGGCTTCGGGGTTCAATGGGCAAAATTTTACATTTCATGGCTATTTGCCGGTAGAACAGGCCTTACGAATTAAAAAAATTAAAGCCATAGAACAATCTCTTTTAAGTACCGGTGAAACCCAATTATTTATGGAAACGCCCTACCGAAATGAAAAACTTTTAGAACAAATACTAAATTTACTTCGGCCTAAAACCAAACTTTGCTTAGCCGTAAATATTGGAAATGAAAATGAAAATATTGTGAGTAAAGAGGTGGCGGAATGGAAAATTACAGACCTTAAAATTCATAAAGAACCCTCTCTGTTTTTAATTGGGGTTTAATACCAATCATTTTGTTACTTTCGTAATCGTTAAACCGCGGTTTTTTGAGGTATAATTTTCTATTTTTTGTAGTTTTATCAAGCCTTTCAGGGTTTTCTCAAATCCCCGATAGCATACGTTTTGATTGGAATGTAAGTGGTGAGGAGCCAATTTTTAAACCTGAAATAAAAATTAATGTTTTAGATTTTGGTTTTGGTAATGATGGGGTTTTTGACAACACCTCAAAGCTTCAATCGTTAATAAATTCTCTTCAGTCTGACTCCCAGTTGGTTATTTATTTCCCCACGGGCCTCTATAAATTTTCGGCTACAATTTATTTAAGATCTGGAATTACCATAGAAGGTGAAGGTGGAACAAACACAAAATTCATGTTTGATAATGGCGGCAGTGGCAATCTGTTTGAAGTTATTGCCACGCAAAGCAGTAATTTTATTTTTTTAAAAAATGGGTTGACCATTCATTCCCGAATTATAGAGGCTGATAGCCAACTAACGACTAATAAATATTACGAATTTTTAGTGGATGGAGACGGGTATACCACCTCCGATTGGGCCAAGAGCAGCATTGGCCAAATTTTTAAAATTGATTCAATAATAAATGATTCCGCTTTTTTGTCCACCCAATTAAAGTTAGATTATTATAAATACAAAAACCCACGAATACGCTTGATAAATCCAATTAGAGATGTGCATTTCAAGTATATTTCGTTGGAAAGATTGGATAAAACAAGCGGGCAAACTGCCAATTTTAATTTTAATTATGCCATCAATTGCACGGTTATAGGGGTGGAGAGCAACAGAACCAACATGAGCCATATTACAATGGGTAAAAGTTACCGCTGCCGCGTGGCCGATAGTTATTTTCATCATGCACATGATTATGGCGGCGGGGGCAAGGCCTATGGGGTAGAACTGAGGTATAGCACCAGCAATTGCCTTATTGAAAATAATATTTTTGATAACCTGCGGCACAGTATTTTATTGCAGGCGGGTCCCAATGGTAATGTAATTGCGGGTAATTTTTCCATCAACCCGTTTTGGAAAGAAGGTATTTTTCCAGCCAATTCAGCCGGCGAATTGGTATTGCACGGCAATTATCCATTTGCCAATTTGTTTGAAAGCAATGAGGTTGGGAATATTGTTGTAGATAATTCGCATGGAATTAACGGACCGGGCAATGTTTTTTACCGAAACAAAGCCTCACTGTGGGGGGTTCTAATGAATACCGGAGCAGGCCATGCCACTCATTTTATTGGGAATGAAATTATTGGCACGTTGAATATATTGACAGGCGACGGCAATGTAAATTATGTAAATTATACGTCTACCACCGATCCTTCAATTTTTAAAAATATTGTGGTACCTCAAAGTTTGTATGTAAAAAATAAACCTATTTGGTGGCCAACTAAAAAACCGTTTCCGGCATTGGGTTTGCCCCCAACTAAAAATCTGACCCATATTCCGGCAAGTTATAGGTACAACCATGATTCGTTAAGAGCCTTAAAAGCTACCTCCAATATTTTTCTTGCCAATTTTATAAACGTATTTAAAAAAATAAACGATAGCCTAACTATTGAATTGGAAAGTAAATTACAGGTGAATGTTTCATCCCTTATCCTTGAAAAATTTTATACAAAACATAAAATCTGGTCGCCCATTACATCCGATTTTTCAAATAGGCATTTGTTTCAAACTGATACGATAAAAGAATTTGTTTTATTAGCCAAAGAAACATCTTGCTATCGTTGGGTAGCCAAAGGAATGAATTTCCAGGAGT
>JBJXDS010000228.1:0-3088 GCA_046154525.1 Bacteroidia bacterium | reverse complement strand
TCTGTGAATAATAGTCATATTAAAATTATCCCCTTTTTTAATTAAAAAGTTAATTATAGTTTTGAGAATTATAATGAAAAGGATTACCCTTTTTTATTTCAGCTTTATTTTCTTCATTAGCGGTGCTTTTGCTCAGGCTAATGTTTGGTACTTTGGGGATTATGCCGGATTAAAATTTAACGGAACAGGAACCCCAACGGCTCTAAATAATAGTGCAATGAGAACAGGTGAAGGAAGTGCTGTAATGACGGATAAGGCAGGGAATTTGCTTTTTTATACAGATGGAATTGCTGTTTGGAATTCAAAGCATAATAAGGATATTACTGGAATGAAGGGACATGGTTCGTCAACCCAAACTGCTTTAATTATTCCGGTTCCAGAAACGGATTGCAAACGATACTTTATTTTTACGGTTGGTGGGGTAGAAGACTTTAGTATAGGTGCAAATGTTACTTTAGTTGAGATGAGTGGAGATGCCACATCTGGAACAACTATAAAAAAAATAGAAGGGCCAACAAGAATGTATTCAGCCAGTGTGACTGAAAAACTTAATGGTGTAAAAGATGGAAGTGGGGGGTATTGGGTGGTTAATCATGAATGGCAAAATAATAAATACCACTCCTATCATGTGACCAAAAATACTACAGATATTACAAAATTATTGGCAACCGATGTTGTAACTGCAATTGGTAAATCACAAACCGGAACTTTAACTAATGGACAGGGGCAATTAAAATTTAGCCGAGATGGAAAAAAAATGGCAATTGCCGTGGCACAGGATAAGTATGCTGAGTTTTATGATTTTGATTTAAGCACAGGAAAGCCATCTAATGTTCAATTAATTCAAAGCAATGACGCTAATTTTCCTTCCTTTACTACTATATTTTCTAATTCAGCTAATGTTTATGGATTAGAATTTTCAAACAGCGGCCAATTTTTATATGTGGCCGATTTTTATACAGGAGGTAATGCAAAAATTTACCAGTTTGATTTAAGCTCAGGTAATTTAGGAACTATTCGAAGTACGCACGTTGTTTTAGGCTCCAATAGTCATTCCTCTAATTATCCTTATGGGGCAATGCAGATGGGGCCGGATGGGAAAATTTGGATTGCAAAAAATGATAGATATTCATTAGCGGTAATTAATAAACCTGAATTATCTGGAACATCAGCCAACTTTGTTGAAAATGGTGTAACCCTGACAAAATTATGTTATAATGGGTTACCTACAACTATAGTAGTGGATATGTGTTGTACTATTAACAAACCCTTTCTTGGCCGCGATACTTCATTTTGCCAAGGCCAACAATTTATATTAAAAGATACAGTAAAAAATGTTTCAACCTATTGGTGGAGCGATAATTCAAACATGCCATCGTTAACGGTAAGTAAAGCAGGACAATACTGGGTAGAAATAGCTATTGGAGGATGTAAGAATAGAGATACCATAAACATCACTATCAAAAAATCACCAAAGGTTGACCTTGGAAAAGATTCGATTCTGTGCGATTTTAAAAATTTTACATTAGGCAATAGCTTAAAGGGGCCAAAATATTTATGGAGCACCTCTGAAACTACAAAAACCATTAAGCCAACATCGGTAGGGAAATATTGGGTACAGGTAGATTCAAATGGGTGTAAGGCTTCCGATACGGTATTGATATTCCTCACAAGTTTTCAAAAACCTTCGTTGGGCAACGACACCATGGCTTGCGAAGGGAAAACAATTTCGATAAACGGGTTTACGCCCAACGCCAAAAGTTATAGCTGGAATACAAGCAATAATGTGCCTGTGCAGGATGTTACCACTTCTGGCACTTACATTCTTTCGATAACTGATAATAAATGCACTTTTACGGATACTATAGTGGTAAACTTTATTCCTTACCCAAATGTAAACATTGGCCGCGACACAGGGTTTTGTGGTGATTTTTCATTAATCCTTAATGCCGGCAACCCCGGTTTAAATAAAATTTGGAACACAAACGAAACTACCCAAACAATTACGGTAACCAATCAGCACGGATTGTATTGGGTAGATGTGAGCAATCAGGGATGCAAAAAGAGGGATACCATGGTTATAAATAAACTCAACGGGCCCAATGTTAACCTTGGTAATGACAGTGTTTTTTGTACCCCTATATCTTTGGTACTTAATGCCAAAAACCCGGGTATGAATTATTTGTGGGATAATGCCGGCACTGCTCAAACATATCCTATAAATAGCCCCGGAAAATATTGGGTAAGGGTAACCGACAGCAAAGGATGCGTGGTGTCGGACACTATAGAAATTAAAGATTCCTCTTTCAGTTTTAGTTTCAGGCAAGATACCACAGTATGCTACGGGCAAACCGTGGTTCTTAAAGGAAAACCAAAACCATTTACCAACAGTTGGCTTGGTGTGGGCAGTACGGCAGATTCAATAATTGTAAATGCAAGTGGCAATTATAAGTTAACCGTAAGCAATGGAAGTTGCAAAAAAACCGATTCAATTGCAATAACGGTGAGGCCTCCTATAAATTTAGAATTAGGTCCTGACACAACGGTATGTGATGACTTAGGCGAAGTATTAAACCTCTCAGCTCCGTCAGGGTTTAAAAACTATAAGTGGCAACCAGGAGGAGAAACATCGCCGGGGATAGTGGTAAAGCAGCCTGGAATTTTTTCTGTTACGATTATTGATAATAACGATTGCGAAGCTTCAGATAATATTCAGGTTATTAAACTTTGTCCACTTGCCTTTTGGGTGTCAACGGCCTTTACCCCAAGCAGCGAAAGTGTGAATGGCAAGTTCGGTGTATCGTATCAGGGGCCTCCGGTTGTGGGTTTTGAAATGCTCATATATAACAGATGGGGCGAATTGATTTATAAATCAAATGATATTAATGCCTGGTGGGATGGTAACTATATGAGCAAGCCCTGCCAGTTGGGGATGTACATGGCCATTGTTCATTTCAACTCTAAGTTGGGCAACGACCTTAAACGTTGTGAATACAAAGGGATGTTTTATTTGAACAGGTAAAATAATATCAAATTCAAGATATTTTTCAGTACATCAAATTATTATTTGGGCTACAAATAATAATTT